>NZ_JBKBVU010000167.1:0-6761 GCF_046289365.1 Caldimonas sp.
AAGCGTGCCGCCAGCTCGACCTCGCTCGGGATGGCCTCACCCGGGCGCCACTCGCCGCCTTGTAGGCTGCGCGTGATCAGCGCCTTGATCTGTTGGTAGAGCGGGCTGAAGGCCGGCCCCGCCGCGTCGGACGAGGCGGGATCGGTCGCGCTCTGGGGGGGCTGCTGTGCCATGGACGGGATTGCAACATATCGCCCGCACGAAGTCTAGGGACAGATGTCTTATATAAGACATAAGATGACAAACCTCGTGGTTTCCCGCCCCACTTTGGCCTAAACTTCGGGGCGGTCACACAACCCTCCCCTTCCCCCTGGAGCCAACCATGAGCAAGAAACCCGTTCGCGTCGCCGTCACCGGCGCCGCCGGCCAGATCGGCTACGCGCTGCTGTTCCGTATCGCCTCCGGCGAGATGCTGGGCAAGGACCAGCCGGTCATCCTGCAACTGCTGGAAATCCCCGACGAGAAGGCCCAGAAGGCGCTCAAGGGCGTGATGATGGAGCTCGAGGACTGCGCCTTCCCGCTGCTGGCCGGCATGGAGGCCCACAGCGACGCCAAGGCAGCGTTCAAGGACACCGACTACGCCTTGCTGGTGGGCGCGCGTCCGCGCGGCCCCGGCATGGAGCGCGCCGACCTGCTGGCCGCCAACGCCCAGATCTTCACGGCCCAGGGCAAGGCGCTGAACGAATCGGCCTCGCGCAACGTCAAGGTGCTGGTGGTGGGCAATCCGGCCAACACCAATGCCTACATCGCGATGAAGTCGGCCCCTGACCTGCCGCGCCGCAACTTCACCGCCATGCTGCGCCTGGACCACAACCGCGCGCTCAGCCAGATCGCCGCCAAGACCGGCAAACCCGTGGCCTCGATCAAGAAGCTGTGCGTGTGGGGCAACCACTCGCCCACGATGTATGCCGACTACCGTTTCGCCACGATCGACGGCGCTTCGGTGAAGGAAATGATCAACGACCCCGTGTGGAACAAGGACGTCTTCCTGCCCACGGTGGGCAAGCGTGGCGCGGCCATCATCGAGGCACGCGGCCTATCGTCGGCCGCCTCGGCCGCCAATGCCGCCATCGACCACATGCGCGACTGGGCCCTGGGCACGAACGGCGAGTGGGTCACGATGGGCGTGCCGTCCAACGGGGAATACGGTATCCCGAAAGATGTGATGTTCGGCTTCCCGGTCACCTGCGAGGGTGGTGACTACAAGATCGTCGAAGGTCTGCCGATCGACGCCTTCTCGCAGGAATGCATCGACAAGACCCTGGCCGAACTGCTGGCCGAGCAGGACGGCGTCAAGCACCTGCTGTAAGGTCCGCCAGGCGCCACCCCGTGGTCGCGCCCTGATACCGAGGGCCGGCGCCGGCAGGTGCCGGCCCTTTTGCTTGCTTGCCCTGTCCCGCTTCCGGAGCCCGCGATGACCTCTGCCGCGTCTGCCCTGCACCCCCGCCAGGCCCTGCTGGATGTTGGTGAGCAAGCACCCGAGCTGCCGGTGTGCGACCACTATGCCGGCGTGGAAGCGCGCATGCGCAAGAGCCTGGCACTCCAGGCCGAGCTGGGCGAGGCCCACGGCCGGGCCCTCTTCGACGCCACGCTGGATGCCGAGGACGGCGCGCCGGTGGGCGGCGAGCTGGAGCATGCGGCGCTCATTGCCGAGCTGGTGAACAGCCCGGCCAACCGCTGGGGCCGTGTCGGTGCCCTGGTGCATCCTGTGGATCACCCGACCTTCGAGGTCGAGGTTGACCTGCTGCTGTCGCGCTGCGCAGCGCGCCTGGCCTACCTGATGCTGCCCAAGCCGCGCGATGCCCGCGACGTTGCGCAGGCCATCGATCGCATCGATGCGATCGCGCGCAGCCTGGGGCTGTCGCATCGGGTGCCGGTGCATGTGCTGATCGAGACCCACGGCGCCTTGCACGAGGTCGATCGCATCGCGGCCCACCCGCGCGTGCAATCGCTCTCCTTCGGCCTGATGGATTTCGTTTCGGCCCACCGCGGCGCGATCGGTGCGGCCGGCATGAGCGTGACCGGCCAGTTCACCCATCCGCTCGTGCTGCGCGCCAAGCTGGAGATCGCGGCGGCCTGCCATCGTCATGCCAAGGTGCCCTCGCATTGCGTCGTCACCGAGTTTCGCGACCGTGAAGCCCTGAGCCGGGCCGCCCGCCGCGCCGCCAACGAGCTGGGCTACACGCGCATGTGGAGCATCCACCCCGATCAGATCGTGCCCATCGTCGAGGCCTTTGCGCCGGACGCGGGCGAGATCGAAGAGGCCTGCGAAATCCTGCTGGCCGCCCAGGCTGCTCAGTGGGGCCCGATCCGGCATCGCACGCGCGGCGTGGACACCTTGCACGACCGGGCGAGCTACCGCTACTACTGGTATCTGCTGGAACGCGCCGAACGCACTGGCCGCCCCCTGCCCGACGCAGCCCGCGATGCGTTCTTCCGGGTTTCCCCGAAAAATACCGAGACCCCGCCTACAGACTGAGATGGAAGCAGCAAAATGTCTCAGATTGGCCCGGGCGCACCGTGCAAATTCATCGTGTTACTAAATGCACCGCCCCACAATCGAGGCTGTCCCATCTTGGAGCAGGAGAGTTTCATGAGCTTCCAACGTATCGCGATCGGCCTGGTGGGGGCGCTGGCCCTGGCCGTCTCCGGGGCCGTGATGGCCCAATCGTCGCCTTCGGCGAAGAAGAACGCCAAGGCCGGCCCGGCCGCCGCCCCCATGCAACTGGCCGCCGCCACGCCTGAGCAGATCGAGGCTGCCACCCGGGTCTACGTGGGCCGCAGCGACTGCGAATTCGGCCAGCACGTCACCGTGACGCCGCATCCGGACCACCCGGGCTATTTCAACGTCACCCTGGCCAGCAAGACGTGGGTCGTCAAGCCTGTGCTCTCGTCCACCGGCGCGCTGCGCATGGAAGACGTGCGGGGCCAAGCGCTGTACCTGCAGATCGCCGACAAGTCCATGCTGATGAACACGGCGCTGGGCTACCGCGTAGCGGACAACTGCGTGCACCCCAAACACCGCGAAGCCATGGCCACCCACAAGCGCGAGAGCATCGGCATCGCCGCGAACTGAGGCCCACGCCTACGGCCTTCGGCCGCCCCCTCCAGGGGGCGCCGCTGGCGGAGCGGCCAAGCCGGATCCGCGGCGGCCACTCGACAAAAGCCACCGTCCCGGTGGCTTTTCTGCTTTCAGACACAGCCCAATCTCTGGCGGAAGTCTTATATAAGACATAAAATAGGAGAGCCGTCCGGTCCCGTCGGGCCGGCCGATCCCTCCGGAGTGCCCATGCTGAAAACCTACCGCGACCACGTCGCCGAGCGCGCTGCGCTTGGCATCCCGCCCCTGCCCTTGTCGGCCCAGCAAACCGCCGAGCTGATCGAGCTGATCAAGGCGCCGCCGGCCGGCGAGGAGGCCTTCCTGCTGGAGCTGCTCACGCATCGCGTGCCGCCCGGCGTGGACGATGCCGCCAAGGTCAAGGCCAGCTTTCTGGCGGCCGTCGCCCATGGCGACCTCTCGGTGGGCCTGATCAGCCGGGCCAAGGCCACCGAACTGCTGGGCACGATGGTCGGCGGCTACAACGTCAAGCCCTTGATCGACCTGCTCGACGACCCCGAAGTCGCCGGGGTGGCTGCCGACGGCCTGAAGAAGACGCTGCTGATGTTCGATGCCTTCCACGATGTGGCCGAGAAGGCACGCAGCGGCAATGCCAAGGCCCGCGAGGTCATCCAGTCCTGGGCCGACGCCGAATGGTTCACCAGCCGCCCGGAGGTGGCCCGCAAAATCACCGTCACGGTGTTCAAAGTGCCGGGAGAGACCAACACCGACGACCTCTCCCCCGCCCCCGACGCCTGGAGCCGTCCGGACATCCCGCTGCACGCCCTGGCGATGCTCAAGAACACCCGCCCCGACGCGGCCTTCCGGCCCGAGGAGGACGGCAAGCGCGGCCCGATCCGGTTCATCGAGGACCTGAAGAAGAAGGGCCATCTGGTGGCCTACGTGGGCGATGTCGTGGGCACCGGGTCGAGCCGCAAGTCGGCCACCAACAGCGTGATCTGGCATACCGGCGAGGACATCCCCTATGTGCCCAACAAGCGCTTCGGTGGCGTGACCCTGGGCGGCAAGATCGCCCCGATCTTCTTCAACACGCAGGAAGATTCCGGCTCGCTGCCCATCGAGGTGGATGTCTCCAACCTGGAGATGGGCGATGTGATCGACATCTACCCCTATGAGGGCAAGATCGAGAAAGACGGCAAGCTCGTCGCCACCTTCCAGCTCAAGAGCGAGGTGCTGCTCGACGAGGTGCGTGCCGGCGGCCGCATCAACCTGATCATCGGCCGCTCGCTGACCGGCAAGGCACGCGAGTTTCTGGGGCTGCCCGCCTCCACGCTGTTTCGCCTGCCCAAGGCGCCGGTGGACACCGGCAAAGGCTACACGCTGGCGCAGAAGATGGTGGGCCGCGCCTGTGGCCTGCCGGTGGTCAATGGTAAACAGCAAGGCATCCGCCCGGGCACCTACTGCGAGCCCAAGATGACCACGGTGGGCAGCCAGGACACCACCGGCCCGATGACCCGCGACGAGCTCAAGGACCTGGCCTGCCTGGGTTTCTCGGCCGACCTGGTGATGCAGTCGTTCTGCCACACCGCCGCTTACCCCAAGGCGGTGGACGTGAAGATGCACCGCGAACTGCCCGCCTTCATCAGCAACCGCGGCGGCGTCTCGCTGCGGCCGGGCGATGGCGTGATCCACTCCTGGCTCAACCGCCTGCTGCTGCCCGACACCGTGGGCACAGGCGGTGATTCGCACACGCGCTTCCCCATCGGCATCTCCTTCCCGGCCGGCTCGGGCCTGGTGGCCTTCGCCGCGGCCACCGGTGTGATGCCGCTGGACATGCCCGAGTCGGTGCTGGTGCGTTTCAAGGGCCAGATGCAGCCCGGCGTCACCCTGCGCGACCTGGTGCATGCGATCCCGCTGTACGCGATCAAGCAGGGCCTGCTGACGGTGGAGAAGAAGGGCAAGAAGAACATCTTCTCCGGCCGCATCCTGGAGATCGAAGGACTGCCCGACCTCAAGGTGGAACAGGCCTTCGAGCTGTCGGACGCCTCAGCCGAGCGTTCGGCGGCCGGCTGCACGATCAAGCTCAACAAAGAGCCGATCATCGAGTACCTGCAGTCGAACATCGTGCTGATGAAGAACATGATCGCCGACGGCTACCAGGACCGCCGCACGCTGGAGCGCCGCATCAAGGCCGTCGAGGCCTGGCTGGCCAAGCCCGAACTGCTGGAGGCCGACGCCGATGCCGAGTACGCGGCCGTGATCGAGATCGACCTGAACGAGATCAAAGAGCCCATCGTCTGCTGCCCCAACGACCCGGACGACGCCAAGTTCCTGTCCGAGGTGGCCGGCACCAAGATCGACGAGGCCTTCATCGGCTCGTGCATGACCAACATCGGCCACTTCCGGGCCGCGGCCAAGCTGCTGGGCGGCCAGCGTGACATCCCGGTGAAGCTGTGGGTCGCCCCGCCCACCAAGATGGACCAGAACGAGCTGATCAAGGAGGGCCACTATGCCGCCTTCGGCACCGCCGGTGCACGCACCGAGATGCCCGGCTGCTCGCTGTGCATGGGCAACCAGGCCCAGGTGCGCGAGGGCGCCACGGTGATGTCCACCTCGACCCGCAACTTCCCCAACCGCCTGGGCAAGAACACCAATGTCTTCCTGGGCTCGGCCGAACTCGCCGCGATCTGCTCCAAGCTGGGGCGCATCCCGACGGTGGCCGAATACCATGCCGAGATGGGCATCATCAACAAAGACGCCGCCAGCGTGTACCGCTACATGAACTTCGACCAGATCGAGGAGTATGCGCAGACGGCCAAGGCGGTGGCGGTCTGAGCGGCTGCCCGGCGCTGGTCTGAACGGCCCTGCGGGGCCGTTTTCTTTTGCCGTCGGCGGGCGGCTTTGCGCGGCGGCGCTTGACCGCAAGCCCCCGCGCGCCCTAACGTCATGCCGTGCGGCCACAATGGTGTTGTCGCCCCCTCCCACAACGACCAACCTCACGCCTCACGGAGTCTTTCATGGCCCAAGCCCCCGCCCATGCCTTTGCCAAGACCCTGAAGTCTTTCAAGACGGCTTCCGGCAAGTCCGGCCAGTACTTTTCGCTGCCCGAGCTGGCCCGGCAGTTCCCGAAAGTCAACCGGCTGCCGGTGTCGCTGCGCCTCGTGCTGGAGTCGGTGCTGCGCAACTGCGACGGCAAGAAGGTCACGCCCGAGCACGTGGAGCAACTGGCCCGGTGGGCGCCCAACGGCGAACGGGTCGACGAGATCCCCTTCGTCGTGGCCCGCGTGGTGCTGCAGGACTTCACCGGCGTGCCGCTGCTGGCCGACCTGGCCGCGATGCGTTCGGTGGCCGCCAAGATGGGCCGAAACCCCAAGACCATCGAACCGCTGGTGCCGGTGGATCTGGTGGTCGACCACTCGGTGATGATCGACCACTACGGCAACAAGCAGGCCCTGGACCTGAACATGAAGCTGGAGTTCCAGCGCAACCGCGAGCGCTACCAGTTCATGAAGTGGGGCATGCAGGCCTTCGAAACCTTTGGCGTGGTGCCTCCGGGCTTCGGGATCGTGCACCAGGTGAACCTGGAATACCTGGCCCGCGGCGTGCACAGGACGGCCCAGGGGGTGTACTACCCCAACCCCCTGGTGGGCACCGACAGCCACACGACGATGATCAACAGCATCGGCGTGGTGGGCTGGGGCGG
>NZ_JBKBVU010000168.1:0-6755 GCF_046289365.1 Caldimonas sp.
GCCCGCTGCGCGCACCAGGGCCTGGGCGTTGCGCAGCGCGGCGATCACGCCGCCGGCGGCGGCGATGTGGTTCTCCTTGATCAGGATGCCGTCGTACAGGGCCAGGCGCTGGTTGCGGCCGCCGCCCACGCGCACGGCGTATTTCTGGGCCAGCCGCAGGCCCGGCAAGGTCTTGCGGGTGTCGAGGATGGCGCAGCCGCGCGGGTGGGGGCAGGCGCCTTCGATGGCCCGCGCGTACTGCCGGGTGACGGTGGCCGTGCCCGACAGCAGTTGCAGGAAGTTCAGGGCAGGGCGCTCGGCGGTGAGCAACGCTCGCGCGCGCGCCTCGATCTCGCAGACCACGGTGTCGGCGCTCAGCTCGGCCCCTTCGGTCGCCCGCCAGTGGATCTGCGTGGCCGGATCGACGGCGTGCATGCAGGCGTCGAACCATTCGCGCCCGCACAGCACGGCCGCTTCGCGCAGCAGCACCCGGGCGCGCACGCGCTGGGCGGCCGGTACGAGCTCGGCCGTCCAGTCGCGACGGCCCACGTCCTCGAACAGGGCCTCGCGGACGTTGCGTTCGCGGGCTTCGGCCAGGGTTTCGTTGTGGTCGAACATGGGCTCAGGCGGCTCCGAGGTGGCGCACGAAGCCGTGCTGCGGCCGGGCGATGGCAGCCGGGTTGCGGGCGACGAAGTCGAGCATGCGGTCGATGCAGCCCAGCGCCTGGCTGCGCACGGGTTCGGGCACGGTGATCTCGCCGCTGCCGCGCTCCAGGCAGGCCAGCACGCCTTGAAGGGCGTTCATGGCCATCCAGGGGCAGTGGGCGCAGCTCTTGCACGTGGCGCCGCTGCCGGCGGTGGGAGCTTCGATGAGGGTCTTGCCGGGGGCCATCTGGCGCATGCGGTGCAAGATGCCGTTGTCGGTGGCCACGATGTACTCGGTGGCGCTGCCTTCGACGACGGCCTTGAGGAGCTGGCTGGTCGAGCCCACCACATCAGCCTGCTCGACCACGCTGCGCGGCGATTCGGGGTGGACGAGCACCAGGGCCTCGGGATGCTCCTTGCGTAGCAGTTCCAGTTCGAGCCCTTTGAATTCGTCGTGCACGATGCACGCACCGTTCCACAGCAGCATGTCGGCGCCGGTCTGTTCCTGGATGTAGCGGCCCAGGTGACGGTCGGGCGCCCAGAGGATCTTGTGGCCCTGCTCCTTGAGGTGGCGCACGATGGCCAGGGCGCAGGAGCTGGTCACCATCCAGTCGGCACGCGCCTTGACGGCGGCGCTCGTGTTGGCGTAGACGACGACCTGGCGGTCGGGGTGGGCGTCGCAGAAGGCGGCGAACTCGTCGGGCGGGCAGCCCAGGTCGAGCGAGCATGTGGCGTCCAGATCGGGCATCAGGACGGTCTTGTCGGGGCTCAGGATCTTGGCGGTCTCGCCCATGAAACGCACACCGGCCACGATGAGGGTGCGCGCGGCATGGTCGCGCCCGAAGCGGGCCATCTCGAGCGAGTCGGACACGCAGCCGCCGGTCTCCAGGGCGAGGTCCTGGATGTCGCCGTCGACGTAGTAGTGGGCGATGAGCACGGCATCGCGCTCGGCCAGCAACTGGCGGATGCGCTGGCGGGTGGCTTCGCGTTCGGCCGGGCCCAGGGGCTCGGGCACTTTCGCCCAGGCATGGGCTGTACAGCTCGCACCTCGGGCATCCTGGCGCGTGTAGTCGTAGATCACGGATTCCATGGCGGCTGGGGCCGCGTGGGGGCGGCCCGCATCAAGAGCAATACTCAGGGCTGCATGGTAGCCCAGCGGCCCTCCCTGTGCCGCAGGGGCGGGCGTTCAGGCCAGCAGTTTCTCCGCGTCCATCACCCGGAAGCGCGCCAGGGCGAGGTTGGTGCGTTGCCGGTCCAGGACGACCAAGAGGAAGAGGTCGGCATGCTGGTTGACGCTGCGCAGGATCTGCTGGCGCCGGCCGAGGGTGACGATGACCTCGTCGACACGGTCGCCGCCCAGGTCGCGCGCGGCACGGCGGTGGGCTTTGAGCACCTCGGTGGCGGTGGCGGCGGCGAGATCAAGGGACAGCTCCTCGGCGTCGTCGGCGAGTTGCTGGCCCAGCACCAGCCCGGTGGTGAGGTCCACGACGCAACTGCCCAACACGCCTTCGATGCGCATGAGCTGTTCGAGCACGCGCAGCACGCGGGCCTCGTCGACGTTGGTGCGCAGCACATCGGTCACGAGCCGCGCCGGGCCGATCTCGTGGACTTCCGGCAGCGGGGTGAGGGCGGCGCCTGCCGCAGCGTCGTCGGCAGGTGGCGCCGCCTCGGCGGTGGCAGCGTCGACGGCGAGATCACCGATGCGCACCGGAAAGTCTCCACCCGGCCGGGTCGGCGCACGCAGCCGGGCCTGTGCTCCGTGGGGGAGGTGCTTGACGCGGTTCCAGGTGTTGAGCACGGAGTTCCACACGCCCGAGGCGCTGGTCATCGGTTCGGTGCTCACCATCACGTTGAGCGCGCTCGGCCAAGCCACGGCGGCGATGCGTGTGGCCAGCGGGGCCACCGGGGCCGACAGCAGGAAGAGCAGGTGCGGGCAGTGCCAGTGCTCGCCATGCGCGGCGGCATTGAGGGTGGCGACGATCTCGTCGAAGAGCGCCTGTGGCATGGGCGCCATGATGATCGCGCTCAGGTGGCTGCGTTCCATCAGCGCGATCGGGATGACCTGGGCTTCCTGGCTCGCATCGCGCACGTCGGCGTGGTAGATCTTGAGCGGGTCGTCCACGCGGCGGGGCAGGGCGGTGCGCTCGATCAGCGCAATCGACGCCAGCGTGCTCTGGTGGCGCAGATGCAACCGCTCGATGGGCTGGCCAGAAGCGTCGGACAGGGCCTTGATGACCCCACCAGCCCACATGCGTGCCGGGTCGTGCAGCGTGATCTGGCGTGCGGCATGGTCGAGGTCGGCCCGCGAGGCGGCCAGGTGCTGGCGGATGGCCTCGGCCGGCGAACCGACGATGAACAGGTCGCGCGTGTGCTTGTCGACCATGTGGCCGCGGTCGGTCACCTCGGTGGCATGGCTTTCCAGGATCGCGGTGGCGGCGAAGTCGGCCGCATCGCGCGGGCCGGCGTTACGCAGCGCCCGGCCCGACGGGCCGCCCAGCGGGTTGAGATCGCCGAAGAGGGAGGTGAGCATGGCAAGCTCCTCGGGGGCTGGCGGCATTCCAGACAGGCTGGGGCGCCGCAGGCGAAGTCTGCTGCCAGTGTAGGCGCAGGCGCACCGCCGCGCCCGGGCCGTCCGGCATGACCCCCATGAACGGTCAGATCACGGCGACGGAAGGTGCGTGCCGGGCTTCCGGCCGTGTCGGGCTCAGCGAGGGCCGGCCAGCAATTCCCGCGGTGAACATCCCATGGTGCGCCGCACCATCGCACTGAAGGCGCTGGGGCTGTAGCCCAGCTCGGCGGCGATCTGGCCCACGGACTGGTGCGAGGCCGCCCGCGCGACGGCATGGGCCAGCACGACCCGTTGGCGCCAGCGGGTGAAGGTGGTGCCCAGTTCGTCCCGGAACAGCCGGGCCACGGTGCGCAGGCTGGCGCCGGTGTCGCGGGCCCAGGCCGCCAGTGTGGCGTGCCGGGTCGGGTCGGCCAGCACGGCCTCGCACAGCTGGCGCAGCCGCTTGTCGCGCGGCAGGTCCACGCCCAGAGGCACGACGGCGGCGCGGCGCAGTTCGTCAAGCACCAGGGCACCGAGCAGGCCTTCGCGGGCCCGTTCGGCGGGCGTGAGCTCGGCCTGGCCGTCGGGCCGGGTGTCCATCTCCAGCACCAGGGCACGCAGCAGGCCCGAGACCTCCAGCACCCGGCATTCGCGCCAGCGCGGCTGCTCGTGGGCCGGCACGTCCGGGCCGCAGTGGCCCTCGGGCTGGTACAGGTAGAGAGTGCGCAGGTCGGCGTCCTCGACCACGGTGACCGCATGCTCGACGCCGGGCGGAATCCACAGGGCCCGCGAGGGCGGCACGATGTAGCTGCCGCGGGCGACGGTCAGGCGCGTGACGCCGGTCGTGGAGATCGCAAGCTGGGCCCAGGGATGGCGGTGCGGCACCACTTGCGTGTCGGCACGCAGATGGTGCAGCTTGGCGCGCACCGGCCGCTGCGGACTGGGCCGGTACAGGTGGGGCGTCAGCGGCCCGACGTAGGACAGATCGCGCGAGCGGGGGCCGGAAGCGGGGTTTGGCATGTTTGCGACAAAAATTGACCTGCTATCGTAAACCTGCCGCCGTCATCGTGCCTACCATCACGTCCATGAGCACGACGACTTCGAGCGCCCCGGGCGCGGCACCACTGGCGCAGGACGCCCGCACCATCGGCCTGGTGGGGCTGGCCCACGGCACCTCGCACTTCTTCCATATGTTGCTGCCGCCGCTGTTCCCGTGGCTGATCAGCGACTTCTCGCTGAACTACTCGCAGCTCGGGCTGCTGGTGTCGGTGTTCTTCGTGATCTCCGGCGTGGGGCAGGCTCTGTCGGGCTTCCTGGTCGATCGGGTGGGCGCGCGGCCGGTTCTGTTCGCGGCGCTGGCCTGCTTCGCCCTGGCGGGGCTGGTCGCCGCCTGGGCGCCGGGCTATGGCGGGCTGCTGCTGGCCGCGGCGCTGGCGGGCCTGGGCAATGCGCCTTTCCATCCCGTGGACTTCACCATCCTCAACAAACGGGTCTCTCAGCCGCGGCTGGGGCATGCCTTCTCGGTGCATGGCATCACGGGCAACCTGGGCTGGGCGGCGGCGCCGGTCTTCATGGCCGGCCTCACGGCGGCCACGGGCTCTTGGCGTGTGGCCTGCGCCGGGGCGGCCCTGCTGGCTGCGCTCGTCCTGATGGCGATGGTCTGGCACCGACAGGCGCTGGACGACCGCCAGGGCCGCTGGGCCCACGCCACCCGGCCGCAGGCCCCCGGCACCGCGGCTGAGCATCCGATGGCTTTTCTGAAGCTGCCCTCGGTGTGGCTGTGCTTCTCGTTCTTTTTCTGGACCACCTGTGCCTTGAGTGCGATCCAGAGCTTCGCGAGCCCCGCGCTGCAGTCGCTGTACGGCCTGCCGCTGGCGGTGACCTCGCTGGTGGTGACCGGCTACATGTTGACCGGTGCAGCCGGCATGGTGATCGGGGGCTTTCTCGTGGCCAAGGTCGAACGGCTCGAGCGGACGATCGGCGTGTCCCTCGTGGGCTCGGGCGTGCTGCTGGCCGTGGTGGGACTGGGGATACTGCCGGGGCCTGGCGCGGTGCTGGTGGCGGCCCTGGCCGGGCTGGGCACGGGCCTTGCCGGCCCTTCGCGCGACATGCTCATCAAACGGGCAGCGCCACCCGGCGCGACCGGGCGGGTCTATGGCACGGTGTATTCCGGTCTGGATCTGGGCTTTGCCGTGGCGCCGCCGCTGCTGGGGCTGCTGATGGACCGCGGCGCCGCCCCGGGCATTTTCTATGCGGCGGCTTTTGCCCTGCTGTTTGCCGTGGTGTCGGCCGCCTGGGTGGGCACGCGCGTGGCGGCCGGCCGCAAGACGCCAGCGGGAGCAGCGGCCTGAAAGGTGGCCCCGAGGGCGGCCGGCCACCCTCGTCAGGCGATGGCGGCAGCACGTCGTGGGCAGGCGGGCCAGGATAATCGGCCCGTCTGCAGCAAGGAGAACCCTCCATGATCCCCACCCCGGCTTCCCGCCTGGCGGGCCATGCCCTGGTCGAGGCCCTGGTCGCCCAGGGCGTGGACACTGTCTTCGGCGTGCCCGGCGAGAGCTTCCTCGCCGTGCTGGACGGCTTCTACGAACACCGCGAGCGCATCCGCTTCATCGCCTGCCGTCAGGAAGGCGGTGCGGCCTTCATGGCCGAGGCCCAGGGCAAGCTCAGGGGGCGCCCAGGCATCTGCTTCGTCACCCGCGGGCCCGGTGCCACGAATGCGAGCATCGGCCTGCACACGGCCTACCAGGATTCGACACCGATGATCCTCTTCGTGGGCCAGGTGGGCAGTGACTTCCGCGACCGCGAGGCCTTCCAGGAGGTGGACTACCGCGCCATGTTCGGCCCCAGCACCGGCGGCTTTGCGAAGTGGGTGGCCGAGGTGGACCGCCCCGAGCGCTTGCCGGAGTACGTGGCACGGGCCTTCCATGTGGCGATGCAGGGCCGCCCCGGCCCGGTGGTGCTGGCGCTGCCTGAGGACATGCTGATGCAGCGCATCGACACGCCCGTGCTGCCCCGCGTGGAGCCGGCCCAGGCCTGGCCCACACCGGGCGCACTGCGCCGCATCCGCGAAATGCTGGTGGCGGCGAAGCGGCCGATGGTGATCGCCGGCGGTGGTGGCTGGACGCCCGCGGCCTGCCAGGCCCTGCAGCGTTTTGCCGAGGACTGGCAATTGCCGGTGGGCTGTGCCTTCCGCTTCCAGGACCTCTTCGACAATACCCACCCGCTGTACGCGGGCGATGTGGGCATCGGCATCAACCCGAAGCTGGCCCAGCGCATCCGCGAGGCCGACTTGATCCTGGCCGTGGGCCCGCGCCTGGGCGAGATGACCACCAGCGGCTACACGCTGATCGAGGCACCGCGCCCGCGCCAGCAGCTCATCCACCTCCACGCCGGGGCCGAGGAGCTGGGCCGTGTCTATGCCGCCGACCTGCTGGTGCAGGCCTCGATGGCCTGCGCCGCCACCGCCCTGACGAGCCTGGCGGCGCCGCCACAACGGACCCGGGCCGACTGGACCGCCGGCGTGTGCTCCGACCGCGAGGCCAACCACGTCTCGACCCCGCCGCCCGGCACCATGGACCTGGCC
>NZ_JBKBVU010000169.1:0-6734 GCF_046289365.1 Caldimonas sp.
TCGGCGAAGTGGCGGCCGTGGCGGCTGTCGAGAAAGTCTCGAACCCCTTCGGCGGTGGCGCCAGTGGCCTTGGCAACCGCCGGAAAGGCGATGGCCCACGCCGCGTCCGCATCCGTGAACCCGGCGGTCGAGCCGTAGAACCCCCAGGCTTCGTTGCAGGTCGGCAGGGTCGAGTTGGTCATTGCAGGTCTCCGTGGTTGGCGGAGACGACTAACGCTCTGTTCGCGGGCACTATCCAGTCAAATAGACGGTTTTGCGTCACTTTTCCGGACTTCACCCCCGGTCGCTAACTCGCGGGCGTGAAAAGTTTGGGCCAGGCGCGGTTTCCCCTCCCAAGGCCCCAGACTTTCGACCTCCCCCCGGAGGAATCAGCCGATCGGCCAGCCATCGGGGCCGGTGCCGACCGTCCTGCGCAGCCCGAACTGCTCGGCCGTGCGGGCCTGGTGGCAGTCGGCGCACAGGCAGCGGATGTTGCTGTCGTCATCGCTGCCACCTTTGGCGAGCGGCACGATGTGGTCGGGGACGGTGGCCTCGCGAACAATGCCCCTGGCAGCGCAGTCCCGGCAGAGCGGTTCGGCCTGCAAGCGCTGCAACCGCTGGGCGACGGCCCTGCGTCCACGCAGTCGTTCGGCCATGAGCAGGCCCCCGAAAAAACAACGCCCGGAAGCTGGTGAGCTCCGGGCGCAGTTCCCAATCCTCTATTTCGGAAGAATGCCCAAGACCGTCCAGAAAAACAAGGAAAACGGCCACTTTTCGCCATCATGTCAGCACTTTGCGGTGCGTGTCCCGCGCGATGCCGAACAGGTCCGCCAGTGCGTCCAGCACGAGCGCGAGGTTTGTCAGATCAGCCTGCGGCCAGCCTCCCGCATCCTCGTCGAGACAGACCAGGCGATACGCCAGCACGCTCGGGGCCTTTCCCGGTGCATCCACTCGCTCCCGATCGCACTGGTCGAATACGTCGAGCACGGCACCATAGTGCCGCCGAACCTTCTCGACGAGCTCGCGGCTGGGAGGCGCACCATCACCGCCGAGCACCCCGTCGCTTGCCAGAAGGGCCGTGACCGATGCCGGGAACGGCATGGGCCAACCCAGGACCGCGTGGTGCCGGTGATAGACTTCCCCGTACTTCTGGCCCGCCGCGTATTGCTCAGCGGTGATGACTTGCCCAAACGCCAGCCGTCCCAGCGCCGTGCCCAGGCGTTCGTCACGGGCCTGGCGCGCCGTAACCCCATAATGGCGCTGCCGGGCTTCCAGCACCGTGGCCATGGCTTCGCGCTGGGTCTCGGCGGCCCCGGGCTGGACCAACTTGCCGGAAGGGTGGCGCCGGCCAGCCTTGCGCTTACGGCCGCGGGCCATGGGCGCCTCCATAGAGCCGTTCGCCGATCGCCCGGATCGCCTCGCGCTCCGAATGGCTCAGGCGGTGATCGCTGACCGACACGGCCAGGATCCCGGCCTTCCAGCCATCGCGCTTCAGTTCTTCGCCGTCGCGCTGCCGGGCATGGCCGTAGATTTTCGAGATCATGGTCATCAGCCAATCTCCCGCAGCAGGGCGGCATAGCCGATGACATCGACGACGCTGTCGGCATGGCGCGGATCGTAGGTGAGCCGGGTGAGCTTGAGGTCGATCATGCACAGCGCGACCTGGGCCGGTGTCACCGGTGTCCCGAGCGTGATCGTCCAGCGATCGGCAATTGCCCGGAACTGTTCGGCCGGATCCCCGTAATCGTCGCGGCGTTCTTCCAGCACCTTGGCGGTGTGGCCGAGAATGGACCAGCTGGTCATCGCACACCTCCACGGGTCGCAATTGCCCAGAGCAGTATGGCGATCGCATCGGCCTCGTTGTCATCGACCGGGGCAAAGCCGCGCAGCCGCACCGCGTCGATGACGGCGGCCTTGTCGGCATTGCCCTTGCCCGCAATGAACCGCTTGATCGTGCCAACGAGGACGCCCTGGTAGGCGACCAGGTGTTCCTCGCACCATGCGGTCAGCACGGCCAGCAGGCCGCCGTAGACATGGCCTGCGTCGGTGCCGATGTGACGGCGCACTTCCTCAAAGTGGATGGCCTCGATCGGGCCGGCATCAATGTCGAGCTGTTCGAGCCAGCGGCGGAAACGCAGGAACCGCATCCCGCCGCCATCGAAGCGGGTGTGCTTGAACGACATTGTGCCGCTCGAGATGAAGTCGTCGCCCGTCTGCAGCGCCCAGCCGGTGCTGGTTCCGAGGTCGAGGGCCAACATCGCTCCTCGCATGATTGTCGGCCGCACAGGGGCCGGCGGGGTTGCGCTGCGCACTGGCGCAGGCAGAGTCAGGATATCCATGATGATTCTCCGTCAAAAGGGATGGATCGTGGTGCGGACGGCGGCGGTTTTGTGCTTGGCGGTACGGACCGCCGTCGTCCGGTCTTGGGGGGATGGGTTTCAGGACACCGGCGCCTCCATCAAAACGGGATGTCCGAGAGCTCATCGTCGAGCTGCTCGAGCGTGGTGCGGCTGGGACGGACGCTGACCACCTGCGCACCGGGGAACGCATCCTTGGCTGCGGCCAGGATCGGGTGGCAGCGGATGACGTTGGCGATCTCGTCGAGCGCCCAGACCTGTGCCTGGCGGCCATGACGCTGGGCCCGGCCGGTATCGCGCAGGTCGCGCACCAGGATCACGAGACCTTGCTCCGTCTCGAACTCCCACTGGTCGACCGGCAGCGGTCCGCCCTTCGCCTCGCGGGCCAGCTGGTCGAGCTTGTCGTAGGCCCGCAGCATCGCCTCGCCGTGCTGGCGGACGAGCTTGAGATTGAACTCCCACACCGCGGCGTTGAACAGCTTGTGCTGGGCGTGGAACCGTTCAGCCCACTCGATCGGCACCAGCATGGGCAAGCGCCCGATGCCCCAGCGTTCGTCCATTTCACGACCGCGTTGGTCGACGCAGTTGATGATGACCTGCATGTCGCTGATCTGACCATGCCGGGTCGGTGGCGCGCCTTTCATGCGCCCCTCCTTTCGCTGTTGAGAATTGAGGCTGACGACGCGCTTGGGCGTTGTCGGAAGCCCTTAGGGGGTATGGGGGGGAAGCGACTGCGCGTTCCGACGGCTTCCGACAGGGCTTCCGCCGCCTTCCGACTGGCTTCCGACTGACGCAAAACCGTGCTTCCGACGGCTTCCGACAACGTGATTTTGGGGCTCATCTGTCGGGCTCCAGGTACTTTACGACCCGCAAGCCAGTGGCCTTGCCGTGGAACTTTCCGGCCTCGGTGACGAGGTAGCCATGCTGCTGCCACTTGGTGATCGAGGTCTCGGCCTCGCGCTTGGAGACGCCGTACTGGTCGGAGATGAGGTCAACCGCGAACCGGCCCTTGCGCCGGGCATGGGGGAATGCCGACCACGGTGAGCCAGCGCGCCAGGCCTCGTCGATCGCCTGGAAAATCTCGCGGATCTGGTGCCAGCTGAGGCGTTTTTCCTCGACCGGCGTTGCCCCGGCCCCGAGCACCGGCACCAGCGTCGACTGCTCGGCGCCAAGGCCACTGGTGAGGTCAACCACCTTCATGGTGAAATGCAGGTCGTCGAGCTCTTCGCCGTCCTTCTGCTTCTCGACCGAGAGGACCGTGGTGGCCTCGTCCTTGGCGACCCGGATCGAGGTGTCGCAGCCGCCCAGCAACACGGTCGAGCCGCGCATGCCGCGGTCGAGATCCTTGCCCGCGTGGTGGATGCCGATCACGGTGCCGTTGCAGTGCTGCTGGATGGCCGCGCACCCGTCGATGAACATCGACATGGCTTCCTGGCTGTTCTCGTCTTCACCGGGGATCGAGCGCGACACGGTGTCGATTACAACCAGGCCGATCTCGAAATCCACCGCCGCCCGGACCTGGTCGATCGTCCGCTTCAGCTTCTCGAGGCTGGCCGGGTCGAGCATGTGCACGGCGACCGGGAGCAGCCGGAACGGTGCATCAACGCCTGTGAGACCATGTTCCCGGCGCCAGCCTTTGATGCGCTGGCCGATGCCGAATTTGCCTTCGCCGGCGATGTAGAGGACGCCGGTCTGCTTCGTGGGCTTGCCGTGCCAGTCGAGGCCGTAGGCAACCCGCAGGACCATATCGAGGGCGATGAAGGTCTTGTGCTCGCCAGGGCGGCCGTAGAGCAGGACCAGGCCGTTTGCCGGGACCAGCCCGTCGATCCGCCAGCTGGGCGGCGGCATGGTGTCGATCTCGTCGAGACTGAGGGTCTCGAACACGTCCGGGCTGGTTTCCGGGCCCACCTCGAAGATAGCTCGGACTGCGTCAATGCCGGAGGTCGCGGCCATGTCGTTGAAATCGGTGCCGACGCTTGCGGCCGGGAACGTGGGGAACAGTGCCGGGCAGCCCAGGATGCGGGCAGCGGCGATCGCGGCTTCGCGGCCGACGTTCTTCGCCTTGCCCCGGTCATCGTCACCGGCAACGATCCAGGAGGCGCCGGGATGGGTCGCAGCGAGGCGCTCAGCGACCTTGACGAGATTACCGGCGTTGAAGGCCACCACGACGGTGTGGCCGGTTGCCTCGTGAAGCGTGGCGCCGGTGGCAAAGCCTTCGCAGACGAGGACCGGACCCTTGGCATCGGAGAGCCTCGGGCCGATGATGAACAGCCCGCCCGCGGTCGGAAGATCCGAGCAGAACAGCTTGTGCCCGTCGGCGCCGATCGTCTGCAGCGACTGTATCTTGCCGTCCGGACCTTGAAGCGGGACGAGAATGTGCGCGCCATCGAGCCGCGTGCCGTTTGGGCCGATGCCCTTGGCCGCAAGATAGGGATGGCTGGTGTAGGTGGGATCAGCGGCAATCCAGCGTTCGCGTGCCTGGCGCATGGCCGCATCGCGCCGCGCTGCCTGCTCAGCCTCGAACCGCGCCTGGCGGGCCTTGAGCTCGGCGACGCGGTCGGCCGACATGACCGGGAAGGTCCCGCCTGTCAGGTGCTCGGCAGCCTGGCGGATGTCGAGGCCGGCCTGGTGCTGCAGGAAATCGAAGATGTCGCCATGCGCTCCACAGCCGTAGCAGTGATACCTCTGGTCCTGCGGGTAGACGGTAAACGACGGCGTGCGCTCTTCATGAAAGGGGCAGAGGCCCACGAGCTGGTGGCCGCGGCGCTTCAGGGCGACATGCTGGCTGACCGTCTCGGCCAGCGGGAACTGGTCCTTGATGGCCTCGATATCGATGCCGCCTGTTTCGATGCGACGCGCCATCGCGGCCAATCTCACTTTCCGGGATGTGGATAAGACGTGGGATAATTCGGGTATGAGCAGTGGAAGCCGGGCCACCGCAGCAGCCCGGCATTCGCACGGTCAGAACAGCGGTGCCCCTGCGGGCGCGGGGGCCCCTGCAGGCGCAGGTGCCACCGGCGGCGGCATGTGGGCAGCAGGTGCAGGTGCAGCGGGCGGAGGAGCCGGAGTGACCGGAGCAGCTACCGCCTGCTGGTTGCCGTCGCCAAGAGCGGCAGGACGATCCGTCCAGCCGATGATCTCGAACTGCGGCTGGTAGTTGGTGCTGTGCTTGTTGCTGACCGGGATGACGCCGACACAGCGCACGACGGGAAGCTGGCCGGTCGCCGTCTCGGGCGCCGCCACCCACAGATCATACAGCTTGTTCATCGCCTCGATCACGATGCTGGCGGTCGAGGTGAACTCGCGCAGGCCCAGCAGGTTCTTCTCGGAATAGAGGTCGAGCTGGAAGCCGCGCTTGAAGTCCTGACCGGGGTTCGGCGCGGATTCGCTGAAGGACGGGTCGATGACCTTTTCCGGCGCCACATTCGCGTTGAACTTGAACCAGCCGGTCTTAAGACTGGTCATGTCGAACACGGCCGTGAGGTCGGTGACCTCGAACATCGGCTCGTCCTTGCCGTCACGCTTGGTGTACCAGCGGCCGGCCTTGGCGTTGTAGCCGACGTAGACCTTGAACTCCCCACCAGAGGGGGAGACAGTCATGAAACCCATGATCCTGTTTCCTCTTTGCTCAGTGCGCCGCGTTGAGGCAGGCGGCATTGCCTTCGGGGGCTGAACCCCAAATCTCATCAGCCGCCCGGCGGGCAGCGGGGTCGTTCCAGTAAAAGCTGTCGAAGTCGGGGGAGAGCGACCGGGTCAGCGCTGCGCCATCGTCCGACAGCGACAGGAACCGCTCGATCGACTGCGCAATGTTCACGACGCGATCGAGATGCGTGCGCGGGTCCTCAAGCCGGTAGACACCCATCTTCTGGGGCGTGACATAGGCGAAGCGGATCTCGGCATTGCCGTGGGCCGCATGGTAGATCGCGCCTTGGCGGGCATGGGGATCGGAGATCTTCGAGGACAGGCGCGCCTGGGTCTTGAGATCAACGATGATCCCGTGCTCGGGAAACCAGAAGTCGAGCCAGCCGATGAACGGCACCGGCACGCCGGGCAGCTGGACCTCGATCCGGTGCTGCCGTGTCTCGTCCGCAGCGGCGGGGACGCCATATTGCCGCAGTTCAGCGAGCGCGATGGCGACGGCCGGGGCGATGTTGGCGCGCTCCTTCTCGACCGCCGGGTCGGCAGACAGGGCCGTCAGCTGGTTGAACCGGGCAATGGCCGCTTCCTGGCAGGCCTCGACCGGCACGGCAGGATCGAACAGTCCCATCTCGACGCCGGCCTCGATGGCCGTGCCGCGGTGGGCGGCGGGTCCGACCATGGACTTGCGCCCCATCAGCTTCTGCATTGCCCACATCGCGGGCTGGGCCACGAACAGGTTAATCGAGGAGGCCGAGAGGT
>NZ_JBKBVU010000170.1:0-6711 GCF_046289365.1 Caldimonas sp.
AATCGAGACATGGGCCAGGCCGTCGGAGAAGATGGTCTGGAGCATGCTGCCACGCTCGCCGCCGTCGGACGCACCGCTGACGTCGGGCGCCCCATCCACGGCATTGCTGCTGCGCTTGACGCAGCTCACGTGGCGGAAGCCCGGCACGATGCGCCGGTACACCCAGCCTTCGTCCTCATAGAAGGTGGGGGTCATGACCGGGCGCTCAACGCGATAGCCCTTCAGGCGCTTGAGCGGCTGGGTCACCGTCTCGGGCTGGGGCTTCACGCCGATCGACACTTCCGAGAAGGCCGAGGATTCGATCACCTCGCCGGCCGCGTTGATCACGTCGGCCCGCAGCAGCAGGCCGGAGTCCTTCTCTGACCACAGACGGTAGCCGTAGCGCATCGCATCGCGCGGCACGAGCAGCAGCAGCCGGGCCTCGTGTCCGGCCACACGGTCCACCCCCTTCTTGCGCACATCGTAGTGCTCGACGATGCGATCGCCGTCGTGGTCCACCAGCCGCGGGAAAGTGTTGACCGTCTCGCGCTGCTCGATCAGTGCGGTGCGCTGGTTGGGCCACAGCGTCGCAACCAGGTTGTTGTGACGCAGCACACGGCGCGGCTGTCCATCCAGGGTTTCGATGCGCTCGAACTGCTCGTTGCCCTCCCAGTAGTGCGCGATGCGTGCGCTGGTCATCTGGCCGCCCGAACTCACGACGAAGATGCCCTGGAAGTTGCGGGTCTGCGCCGCTTCGTGGATGCGCAGCAACCAGGAACGCAGCTCGGACTTGTCCAGGGGGGGGTCGGCCGGCAGCGTCTGGGCAAGGCCCGGGCCGGCCAGCGCGATCAGGCCCGCTCCCATCCAAGGGGCCAGCCAGCGGCGGAAATGCATGCGTGTCCTCACACTCAACGGCCGGGTCCTTCGTGGGTTGCGTTGCGCAGGAAGAGGGATGGTCCGGCCCCCAGGGCCGAGCCGCCCCCGAACTGCTTGTGCGCAGCCAGGTACTGGTCCAGCCGCGCATCGCGGATCAGGGTCTGGTCTCCATGAACCACCCGCAGCTCCGTCGCGGAGGCCGCTGTCGTCGGGGCCGCCGGCGCGGCCACCGGCACCACGGCGGTGGCCGCCACGGACGACGGCACCGCCTGCTGCTGAGCCAGCGGTGTGCCGCCCGATGACGGCATGCCCACACCGGCGTCCCCCAGGCGCAGCACGATCAGCGCACCCGCCACGGCCGCCACGCCTGCCGCGGTGGCCACGGGAGTACGCCAGCGCCGACGTGCACGCCCAACCGAGGAGGCCGCCACGGACGGAGCCACGATCACCGGCTCGTGTTGCAGGCGTTGGCGCACGCCCTGCAGGAACACGTCGCCCCGCGAGCCGCCGGCCAGGTCTTCGGAGCGCATCACATCGCCGATCAGGTGATAGAGGTGCCAGGCTTCGCAGTCCTGGCGGCGCTGCTCGGGATCTCCCTGATGCGAGGCCAGCCACTCGTCGAACTGCGAGGGGGTGGCCTCACCATCGAGCAGGGCGGACAGGCGCTCGCGTGAAGTCGCCTGGCCGTCCGCACTGTCCATCCGTTGCGCAGACATCACTCACTCTCCTGATCACCAACGTTTGCCATCGGGCGTGTCCAGCAGGGGACGCAACCGCTGCGCGATGGCCTCACGCGCTCTGAATATGCGCGATCGCACCGTGCCGATCGGGCAGTTCATGACCTCGGCGATTTCCTCATAGCTCAGCCCTTCGATCTCGCGCAAGGTGATGGCCTGGCGCAAATCGTCGGACAAGGCCTCGATGGCCGCGTTCACGGTGGCGGCCACTTCCTTGCTGGCCAGCACGGCATCGGGGGTTTCGCCGTCGGTTAGTTCGTTTTCCACCCGGGAAGTTTCGTCCTCGTCGTCCGCGGACATTCGCGCCGTTTCAGTGACCAAGGGGTCACGCTTGAGCTCGACCAGGCTCTTCTTGGCCGTGTTGACGGCGATCCGGTACAGCCAGGTGTAGAAAGCGCTGTCACCGCGGAACTGGGGCAGCGCACGGTAGGCGCGAATGAAGGTCTCCTGCGCGATGTCCTGGATCAGGTCGGTGTCGCGCACCATCCGGGCAATGAGGCGCTCGATCTTGCGCTGGTACTTGATCACCAGCAGGTCGAAGGCCTTCTGGTCGCCGCGCTTGATGCGCTCAATCAGCAGAGCATCGGCGTCGGCGGTCATGCGGTGGAGGGGGTGGATCCTGCCAGGGGGTCAGCGGCGCGAGTGGGCGAATATACCGCACAGCGCAGGGCATGCCAGCGCGACTCCAGGCCGGCACGCTGCAGGGGCAGCCAAACCGTACGGCGGTCACCGTGCGCAACGAGCTGCAGCAGCATCCAATCCCCCAGGTCGATGCGGACGATCACCCGTCCACGGGATTCGTGAACCTGTTCACGATCGCGCCAGTGCCAGTCCTGTCCATCCCAGCGCAGCAGGAAGCCGGGCCGGCCCCAGTGACGGCCCGCCAGGCCCCAAAGGCCCAGGAGCAGCGCGGGTACCAGGATCGGCACG
The DNA here is from genome assembly GCF_046289365.1 of Caldimonas sp. NCBI lineage: Bacteria > Pseudomonadati > Pseudomonadota > Betaproteobacteria > Burkholderiales > Sphaerotilaceae > Caldimonas > Caldimonas sp. The sequence goes on from NZ_JBKBVU010000170.1 coordinate 2,523, forward strand.
GCCCACGCGCCCCAATGCCCGGTGGCCCAGGCGGCCAGGGACAGCGCCACGGCCAGCCCCAGCGCCAGCAAAGCGGCGCGCCACAGGGCGTAACGGTGCACCACCACCGTCACCGGCGGTGCGGTGCGCTGACGCATGGGGTCGGGCGACGCGCGAGCCGCTCGCCGCGGTGTTCAGATGCGCTTGAACACCAGCGAGCCATTGGTGCCGCCGAAACCGAAGTTGTTCTTCAGCGCCACGTCGATCTTCATCTCACGCGCGGTGTTGGCGCAGTAGTCCAGGTCGCACTCGGGGTCCTGGTTGAAGATGTTGATCGTCGGCGGGGACACCTGGTGGTACACCGCCAGGGCCGTGAACACCGATTCGATGCCGCCGGCGCCGCCCAACAGGTGGCCGGTCATCGACTTGGTGGAGCTGATCACCAGGTCCTTGGCATGCTCGCCGAAGGCCAGCTTGATGGCATTGGTCTCGTTCACATCGCCCAGCGGCGTGGAGGTGCCATGGGCGTTGAGGTAGTGCACCTGGTCTGGGTTCACGCCGGCATTGCGCATCGCGGCCTGCATCGAACGGCGCGGGCCGTCGACGTTGGGCGCAGTCATGTGGAAAGCATCGGCACTCATGCCGAAGCCCGCCAGTTCGGCGTAGATCTTCGCGCCGCGCTTCTTCGCATGCTCGTATTCCTCGAGCACCATCACGCCCGCGCCTTCGCCCAGCACGAAGCCGTCGCGGTCCTTGTCCCAGGGACGCGAGGCCGTCTTGGGATCGTCGTTGCGCGTGGACAGCGCGCGCGCCGCGGCAAAGCCCCCGATGCCCAGCGGCGAGACGGTGGATTCGGCCCCGCCGGCAATCATCACATCGGCATCGCCATACTCGATGAGGCGAGCGGCCTGTCCGATGCAGTGCAGACCCGTGGTGCAGGCCGTGACGATGGCCAGGTTCGGGCCCTTGAAGCCACACTGGATCGACACATGGCCCGAGATCATGTTGATGATCGACGCCGGCACGAAGAAGGGCGAGATGCGGCGCGGGCCACGCTCGCTGAGCTCCTGCTGGGTGGTCTCGATCATCGGCAGGCCGCCGATGCCTGAGCCCACCATGCAGCCGATGCGCTCGGCCCCCTCCTGGCTCAGCGCATCGCCGGTGGGCAGGCCCGCATCCCGCACGGCCTGCAGCGAAGCCGCCAGGCCGTAATGGATGAAGGTGTCCATGTGGCGGGCTTCCTTGGCCGGAAGATAGTCCTCGATGTTGAAGCCCTTGACCTCGCCGGCAAAGCGGCAGGCGAAGTTGGAGGCATCGAACCGGGTGATGGTGTCGATGCCGGACTGGCCGGCGACCAGGTTGCTCCAGGACTCGGCCACCGTGTTGCCCACGGGGGTGACGAGCCCCAGACCGGTGATGACGACGCGGCGACGGGTCATGTGAGACGGGGGATGCGGAACCAGGAACCCAGACCGGCCGATCAGGCCTTCTGGTGCTTCAGGGCGTAGTCGATGGCGAGCTGCACCGTGGTGATCTTCTCGGCTTCCTCGTCAGGGATCTCGATGCCGAACTCGTCTTCCAGGGCCATCACCAGTTCCACGGTGTCCAGCGAATCGGCGCCCAGATCGGCGACGAAGGCCTTCTCGTTGGTGACCTCCGACTCCGCCACGCCGAGTTGCTCGGCAATGATCTTCTTGACGCGTGCTTCGATATCGCTCATGACTCCTCCAAGAGGGTTTTCCAAAACAGCCCGTGATTCTACGACCGTTAGGGTGACAACTCTAAGCCACCCTGGCGGCCGGGGTCCCGGACGGGCTCGAGCCGGTCGGCGCCCCGGACGGGGCACCTCGAATGCTTTCAGTTCATGAACATGCCGCCGTTGACATGCAACTCGGCGCCCGTGATGTAGCCGGCCTGCGGCGAGGCGAGGTAGGCCACGGCATGGGCGATGTCCTCGGGCCGGCCCAGGCGGCCCAGCGGAATCTGCGACATCAGGGCCTGGGTCTGCTGCTCGGACAATGCGCGGGTCATGTCGGTCTCGATGAAGCCGGGAGCCACGCAGTTCACCGTGATACCGCGGCTGCCCAGCTCACGGGCCAGCGAGCGGGTCATGCCGGCCACACCGGCCTTGGCGGCCGCGTAGTTGGCCTGACCGGCGTTGCCGCTGGCCCCCACCACCGAGGTAATGTTGACGATGCGGCCGTAGCGCTGCTTCATCATCGGGCGGATCACCGCGCGGCTGAGGCGGAACACGGCCTTGAGGTTGGTGTCCAGCACGGCATCCCAGTCCTCGTCCTTCATGCGCATGGACAGGGTGTCGCGCGTGATGCCGGCGTTGTTGACGAGCACGTGCAGTGCGCCATGCTCCTTGACCAGCGCCTCGACCAGGGCCTCGACGCCGGCGGCGTCGTTCACGTCGAGCCGGTGGCCACGGCAGCCGGGGAAGGCCGAGAGGGTCTCGGTGATCGCGGCGGCACCGGCGTCGGTGGTGGCCGTGCCCACGACCTTGAGCCCCTGCCGGGCCAGTTCGAGCGCGATGGCACGGCCGATGCCGCGCGTGGCCCCCGTCACCAGGGCGATCTGGTCCTTGAAGACGATCTCGTTCATGCGAGCAGCTCCCTCACCTCGGCCAGCGTGGCCGGATCGTACAGTGCGGCGCTGGTGAGCTCCGCATCGATGCGCTTGACCATGCCGGCCAGCACCTTGCCCGGCCCGCACTCCACCACGTGGGTGGCGCCGCGCGCGCGCAGCGCCTGGACGCACTCGACCCAGCGCACCGGCCCGAAGGCCTGGCGGTACAAGGCCTCGCGAATGGCCTGCGGCTCGCCGTGCACGGCCACGTCGATGTTGTGGACCACCGGAATGCGCGGCGCAACGATGTTCACCTGGGCCAGGCGCTCGCGCAAGCGCTCGGCCGCGGGCTTCATCAGACTGGAGTGAAAGGGCGCCGACACCGGCAACGGCAGCGCCCGCTTGGCCCCGGCCGCCTTGAGCACCTCGCAGGCTTTCTCGACCCCGGCCTTGCTGCCGGCGATCACGGTCTGCTTCGGGTCGTTGAAGTTCACCGCCTCGACGACCTCGCCGCTGGCCGCGGCCACCTCGGCACAGTGGCGGCGCACCTCGTCGGCCTCCAGCCCCAGGATGGCGGCCATGCCGCCCATGCCCACCGGCACGGCCTCTTGCATGGCCTGGGCACGCAAGCGCACCAGGGGCAGGGCCTCGGCCAGGCTCAGCGCACCGGCCGCCACCAAGGCGGTGTACTCCCCCAGCGAGTGCCCGGCCACCAGGGCCGGCTCGGCTCCGCCTTCGGCGCGCCAGGCGCGGTAGCAGGCGATGCCGGCCACCAGCATCACGGGCTGGGTGTTGGTGGTGAGGTCCAGGGCCTCCTTGGGGCCCTCAGCGATCAGGCGGGCGACGTCCTCGCCGAGCGCGGCGCTGGCTTCGTCCAGCGTCTGGCGCACGGCGGCATGGTCACCCCAGGCGTTGAGCATGCCCACGGCCTGGGAGCCCTGGCCGGGAAATACAAAGGCGAAAGTGCTCATGGCGTTCGAGGTGGAAGACTCAGGGAATGCGGAGAATGCGGCGGTGCCGGAGCGGCTGCGTTCAGTAGTCGAGCAGCACCGCCCCCCAGGTGAAGCCGCCGCCGACCCCTTCGAGCATCAGGGTGTCCCCCCGGCGGATGCGGCCCTGGCGCACGGCGTGGTCCAGGGCCAGCGGGATGGAGGCGGCCGAGGTGTTGCCGTGTTCGTCCACGGTGACGACCAACTTGTCCAGCGGCAGCTTCAGCTTCTTGGCCGTGCCCTGCATGATGCGGATGTTGGCCTGGTGCGGGATCAGCCAATCGATATCGCTGTCCTGGCGGCCTGCCTTTTCGAGCACGGCGCGGGCGACTTCGTCGAGCACCTTGACGGCCAGCTTGAACACGGCCTGGCCATCCATCTTGAGCAGCGGATCGCCCAACACCTGGCCGCCGCTGACCGTGCCGGGCGTGCACAGCACCCCGGCATGGCTGCCGTCGGCGTGCAGCTCGGTGGCGAGGATGCCCGGGCGGTCGCTGGCTTCGAGCACGACGGCGCCGGCGCCGTCACCAAACAGCACGCAGGTGGTGCGGTCCTTGAAGTCGAGGATGCGCGAGAAGACCTCGGCCCCCACGACCAGGGCGCAGTGGGCCGAGCCGGTCTTGATCATCGCGTCGGCCACGCTGAGCGCG
>NZ_JBKBVU010000171.1:0-5641 GCF_046289365.1 Caldimonas sp.
CCTGCGGCCGAGGCCCTGCCCGAGGTCACCGTCAGCGCCGAGCGCGATCGCGAGACGGCCACCGGCCCGGTACCCGGCTACACCCCGCGTCGTGCGGCCAGTGCCACCAAGACCGACACGGCCCTGTCGGAGACGCCTCAGTCGATCACCCTCGTCACACGCGACCTCATCACCGACACCGGCGCCACCGGCTTGCAGGATGCGCTCAACTACGCTGCCGGGGTGCGCTCCGACGCCTACGGCCTGGATTCGCGCACGGACTCGGCCCGCATCCGAGGCACCGATGCCGCTGAGTATCTGGACGGCCTGCGCAAGCACCTGAGCGGCTACTACACCAGCAATACACGCACCGACCCCTACACGCTCGAACGCATCGAGGTGCTGCGTGGTCCTTCGGCCATGCTGTTTGGGCAAGGCAGCGTTGGCGGGCTCATCAACATGGTCAGCAAGCGCCCGCTGGCCGAGGCGCAGCGCGAAGTGGGCGTGCAGTTCGGCAGCTTCAACCGCAAGCAGCTGCAGGCCGACCTGACCGGCCCGCTCACCGACGATGGCCAATGGCTCTATCGCCTGGTGGCCGTGGGTCGCGACAGCGACACCCAGGTGGACCACGTGCGCGACGACCGCAAGCTCATTGCGCCGTCACTGACCTGGCGTCCCAGCGCCAGCACCTCGCTCACGCTGCAGGCCTTGTGGCAGGAGGACAAGACCGGCTCCACCGCGCAGTTCTTTCCCTGGGCGGGCATGGTGTCCGACAACCCCAACGGACGCATCCCCACCGACACCTTCATCGGCGAGCCCGGGGTGGACCGCTACGACTCCAAGCGGCGCAGCATCGGGTGGCAGTTCGAACACCGCTTCAGCGAGGCCTGGGCGGTGCGTCAGAACCTGCGCTACTCCGAGAACAAGGTCGTCTACCACACCATCTACGGTGATTCCTTCTCCTCGCCCGGCGGCTGGCCGGCCGACCCGGTGAACCAGCGTGTGCTGGGCCGCATCGGCTGGTTCCAGCACAACAAGCTGAACCAGATCGCGGCGGATCAGCATGTGGAAGGGCAGTTCGCAACGGCAGGCGTGCGCCACAGGTTGCTGGCTGGATTGGATGTCTCGCGTGCCACGGCACGGACCTCACAGGCCTACATACCTGCGGGTACAGCCATCCCCGACATTGACGTCTACGATCCGGTCTACACGGGCTTCACCGTGCCCGACCTCACCGCGCTGCCGAAGAACACCGTGTCGCAAACGGGCGTCTATCTGCAGGACCAGTTGCGGCTCGCCGACCACTGGGTGGTGGTCGCAGGCCTGCGGCACGACCGGGTGAACAACGAGGTGGCGGGGGCCGACGATGCCAAGACGTCCGCCACGACCCGCCGACTGGGCCTGCTCTACGAGGCCGACAATGGCTTGTCGCCCTACCTGAGCTACAGCGAGGCCTTTACACCGGTGACCGGCCTGGACTGTTCCGGGGACCTGCTCGAGCCCCAGCGTGGCAAGCAGTGGGAAGCGGGCGTGAAGTACCTGCCGTCGGAGCGGCAGATCGCCCTGGGGTTGGCGATCTACGACTTGCGCGAGAAGAGCCGCTCGGTGTCCGGCACCGGCCCGAACTGCGTGCAGCAGGTGGGTGAGACCCAGACGCGAGGGGTCGAACTCGAAGCCAAGGCCACTGTGGCGCGCGTGGTGGATGTGGTGGCCAGCTACAACTACACCGACCTCGACGAAACCCTCGAGGCCGTGCCCGAAAACCAGGCCTCGGTCTGGGCGAAATACCGCTTTGCTCTGGGCGGCACCCCCGGCTTCTCGGCCGGCCTGGGCCTGCGCTGGCTCGACGCCTTCCGCAACGCCCCGGCGCCAACCACGCCGAGCGTCACGCTGCTCGATGCGCTGCTGGCCTGGGAGAACCCGACCTGGCGGGCCGCGCTGAACGTCACCAACCTGACCGACAAGACCTACGTGGCCACCTGCCTGGGCCGCGGCGACTGCTGGTACGGCGCGCGCCGCACCGTCAATGCCACCGTTACCTACCGTTTCTGACCCGTCATCGCCAGCCTTACAGAAAGAAAGAGAGCCAGCCATGACCCGCCACTTCTGGGTGCTTGCCCACCGCTATGCCGGCCTGGCGATCGCGGGGTTCCTCGTGATCGCCGGACTCACCGGCAGCCTGCTTGCCTTCTACGACGAGATCGACACCGCGCTGAACCCCGAGCTGATGCTGGTGGAGGACCGCAGCGACATGCCGCTGCTCGATCCGCTCGTGCTGCGCGAGCGTGTCGAAAAAGCGCTGCCCGGCAACGCCCATCTCGACTACCACCCGCTGCACCGCGAGCCGGGCCGCTCACACAAGCTCTACGCCTGGCGCCTGGTGGGCCCCGAGGGTGCGCAGACGCTGCGCTTCTATGAAGTGTTCGCCGACCCGTACACCGCCGAGGTGTTGGGCGAGCGCGAGCGCGGCGCCTGGGTCTTCGACCGCGCCCACTTCATGCCGCTGATGTACCAGCTGCACTATGCGCTCACCATTCCCTACCCCTGGGGCATGTGGCTCTTCGGCGTGATCTCCTTCGTCTGGCTGTTCGACAGCTTCGTGGGCTTCTACCTCACGCTGCCACGCCGCCGCGAGGGCTTCTGGAAGGGCTGGAAGCTGGCCTGGCTCGTGAAGTGGTCCGGCAGCGCTTACCGCATCAACTTCGACCTGCACCGCGCGCTCAGCCTGTGGCTGTGGGGCATGCTCATCCTGTTCGCGGTGTCCAGCGTGAGCCTCAACCTCAAAGACGAGCTCTACCTGCCCGTGCTCAAGCGCATCGTGCCCACGGTGGATGCCCACGAGGCCCTGCCCGACTTGCACCACGCCCCGCTGATGCAGGCCAACATGAGCTGGGAGCAGGCCCGCGAGCGTGGACGCGAGCTCATGGCCGAGCGCGCGGCACGCCACGGCTTCGTGATCGAGCAGGAAGACGCCATCATGTTCGCGCGCGAGCATGGCGCCTGGTACTACTCGGTGATGAGCGACCAGGACTTCGCCGACGACCACGGCCACACCGCCGTCTACTTCTCGGCCCAGGACGAGCACGGCGCCGAACTCGCCTTCGAGCACCCCAAGATCGCGCCTGGCAACACCTTCACGAGCTGGCTGGCCGCCTTGCACATGGGCAAGGTCTTCGGCCTGCCTTACCGGGTGCTCGTGTGCGTGATGGGGCTGGTGATCGTGCTGCTCAGCGTCACCGGTGTCGTGATCTGGTGGCGCAAGCGCCGCGGCCGCCGGGCCGTGCCGTCCGAGGCCGCGGCCCCCGCGACGGCGGCGCCGCACATGCGCGAAGACCTGGCCTGAATCGCATTCCCTTCCTCGACCTTTCCGGAGTTGTCATGCCCGTGTCCCGGCCGCAGCCCCCGCGCCCTCATCCCCTCCTGCACGCCCTCGCCTTGTGGCTGGGCGCCACCACCGCCGCCTGGGCGGCCGACGAGCCCGCCGTCGCGGCGGGCGAGGCCCTGCCGGCCATCACCGTCACCGGTCAGTCCGAACGCACCGCCACCGAAGGCCGCGACAGCTACACCACCCGCGCCACCCACACCGCCACCGGCCTGAGACTCTCGCCGCGCGAGACACCGCAGTCCATCAGCGTGGTCACGCGCTCGCAGATCGACGACTTCGCGTTGCGCGACGTGCGCGATCTGCTGTCGGCCACCGGCGGCGTGCGCGTCGAACGGGTCGAGACCGACCGCACCTACTACAGCGCCCGCGGTTTCGACATCATCAACTTTCAGGTCGATGGCCTGGGCCTACCCTTTGCCACCGGCGACCAGCTCGGCGACATCGACACTGCGCTGTACGACCGTGTCGAGGTGGTCAAGGGCGCCAACGGCCTGAGCTCGTCCACCGGCAACCCCTCGGCCACCGTCAACTTCGTGCGCAAGCGGCCCACGCCGGGCTTGCAGGCCTCGGCCGGCCTCACGCTGGGGTCGTGGAACCAGCGCCGCCTCGACGCCGATGTGGGCGGCGCGCTCAACGCAGCCCACAGCCTGCGCGCCCGCGTGATCGCCGCGGTGGAGGACAGGGATTCCTATCTGGATCGCTACCACCTGCGCAAAACCGTGCTGGGCACCGTGCTCGAGGCCGACCTCGGCCCCGACACCGTGCTCACCGGCGGGCTGAGCCAGCAGCGCAACCGGCCCGAGGGCGTCATGTGGGGCGGCCTGCCGCTGCATCGAAGCGACGGCAGCCTGACGAACTACCCGCGCTCGGCCAGCAGCGCGCCCGGGTGGACCTACTGGCACACCGACGACACTCAGGCTTTCGTGGAGCTCGATCACGGTTGGGGCGGCGGCTGGCGCAGCCGCGCCACGGTGCTGCACCGTGAGCTGGCGTCGGACGCCGAACTGTTCTACGTGGCCGGCACCCTCAACCCCGATGGCTCGGGCCTGAGCACCTACCCCTCGGCCTATCGCCACCGTGAACGCCAATGGGTGGCCGATATGAACCTCGGCGGCCCCTTCACCCTGGCCGGACGCGCGCACGAGGCGCGGGTGGGCCTGAGCTGGTCGCGCAGCGTCAACGCGCTGCGCTCGAGCTACGCCGGCGTGGGCGAGTCCCTGAGCGAGGAGGCCATGCTCGACGGCAGCACCCCGCGCCCTGGTTTCGACAAAGAGCGGGTCGACGGGTTCGCCGACTTCGCCGACTACCGTCGCACCCTGTATGGCGTGGTGCGCTTCAACCTGAGCGATGACTTCAAGCTCATCACCGGCGCCAACCTGACGCAGGCCCGCAGCGACGGCATCCAGTACGGGGAGACCCACCGCTACCGCAAGCGCAAGACCACGCCCTACCTCGGCGCGCTGGTCGACCTGGACGCCCATCACACCGTCTATGCGAGCTACACGAAGATCTATAACCCGCAGTTCAAGATCGACGTGGACAACCGCGTGCTCGATCCCCTGGAGGGCCGCAGCGTCGAGGCGGGCGTGAAGGGCGAATGGCTGGACGGCCGCCTCCAGGGCGGCTTGGCCGTCTTCCGCGTGACGCAGGAGAACGACCCGGTCTATGCCGGCTTCGGCCCCAACGGCAGCTACTACGAAGGCATCGACGCCACCTCCACCGGCTTCGAGCTGGACCTGGCCGGCCGCATCGGCCGCGACTGGGAGCTCGCCGGCAGCTACACCCAGCTGCGGCTGGAAGACGACGACGGCAACGCCGCGCGCACCTTCGTGCCGCGCCGCATGTTTCGCCTGGCCGCGAGCTACCGTGTGCCGGCCCTGCCGGGCCTGAAACTGGGTGCGTCGGTGAACTGGCAAAGCCGCAGCTACCGCGACGAGGCGCTGGCCGGCGGCGGCACCACGCGGGTGCTGCAGGACGGCTACGCCCTGGTCGACCTGATGGCCCGCTACGAGATCAGCAAGCACCTGAGCGCCGGCCTGAACCTGCGCAACGTCACCAACGAGCGCTACCTCAGCAGCCTGTATTGGTCGCAGAACTACGCGGGGGCGCCCCGCCACGTGAGCGCCAGCCTGAACTGGGCGTATTGAGCGCCCCAGGGTCGGGCCCTGCCCGACCAGCCCCCGAGGTTCGCAACACCCTTGCGTTAGATCAGGATGTTATTAGCGTATGGGTGACTCATAGCCTGAGCGAATGTATGATCCGGCCGCGGGGGGGGGG
>NZ_JBKBVU010000171.1:5651-6646 GCF_046289365.1 Caldimonas sp.
TCTGCTCTCTTTGTATTCTCCCGCTCTCCGCCACCAAGTTCTTTCCTCCTCCCCCTCCTTCCCCCCCCCCCCCCCCCCCCGGCCCGCGTCAGCCGCTTGCCTGGCGCTCGCTCGAAGTTTCTGTTCCACCCTGCCTGTTGCTCGACCATGAGTGCCTTCAACGAAGAACGTGTGCTGAGCGTGCGTCACTGGACCGACCGTCTGTTCAGCTTCAAGACCACCCGCGACCAGGCTTTCCGCTTCCAGAACGGCCATTTCACGATGATCGGCCTGAAGGTCGAGGGCAAGCCGCTGCTGCGCGCCTACAGCGTGGCCAGCGCGAACTACGAGGATCACCTCGAGTTCTTCAGCATCAAGGTGCCCGACGGCCCGCTGACCTCGCGGTTGCAGCACCTCAAGGAAGGCGACACCATCCTCGTGGGCCGCAAGCCCACCGGCACCTTGCTGCTGGACTATCTGCTGCCCGGCAAGCGCCTGTACCTGCTGGCCACTGGCACCGGGCTGGCGCCTTTCCTCAGCGTGATCCGCGACCCGCACACCTACGAGCGCTTCGAACAGGTGGTGCTGGTGCACGGCTGCCGCCAAGTGGCTGAGCTGGCCTATCAGGATCTCATCACCGAAGAGCTGCCCAAGCACGAGTTCCTGGGCGAGCTGGCCTCCGAGAAGTTGCTGTACTACCCCACGGTCACGCGCGAGCCCTTCCGCCACCAGGGCCGCATCACCACGCTGATCGAGAACGGCAAGCTCTTCGACGACCTCGGCCTGCCCACGCTCGACCGCGAGCACGACCGCGTGATGATCTGCGGCAGCCCGGCCATGCTCAAGGACCTCAAGGGCCTGCTCGATGCGCGCGGCTTCCATGAGGGCAACACCTCCCGGCCTGGCGACTACGTGATCGAGCGCGCCTTCGCCGATCAGTAAACCGCCCTTCGGCGCACCCGCCCCCTGCGGCCCCTGCCCCCGGCAGGGGCCGCAGCGCTTGGGCCCAACATGTC
>NZ_JBKBVU010000172.1:0-6570 GCF_046289365.1 Caldimonas sp.
GCCCGGGCCTTCTCCTTCGACCAAGCGCCGCAGGCGCGCGCCGAGAGCTGCAACCGCCTGCTGGCGCGCAGTATCAATTTCGGCAACATGCTCGAACACGCCCGCGAGGGCCTGGCGGGGCCGATGCTGCGCGACGAATTCGTCACCCTCAGTGCGCAGGCCGGCTTCACGGCGATCCGCCTGCCCATCCGCTGGGACGCGCGGGCCAGCCACCAGCCTCCCTATGCGATCGCGCCGGCGTTCTTCGAGCGCGTCGATGGCGTGATCCGCCTGGCCCAGTCGCACGGCCTGGCGGTGGTCCTAGACATGCACCATTACGCGGCCATGATGCTGGAGCCGCAGGCCGAGCGCGGGCGCTTCCTCGCCCTGTGGCGTCAGGTGGCCGAGCACTACCGCGACGCACCGGCCACGGTGATGTTCGAGCTGCTCAACGAGCCGCACCGGGAGCTGACCCGCGCGCGCTGGAACGAGGCCCTGGCCGCCGTGCTGCCGGTGGTGCGCGAGAGCAATCCCCATCGCACGCTGATCATCGGCGGGGGCGACTGGAACGCCGCCGACGCCTTGGCCGACCTGGAGCTGCCGGCCGACGACCGCAACATCATCGCCACCTTTCACTACTACGAGCCCATGGCCGTGACCCACCAGGGCGCCGAATGGGTCAGCGGGGCGGGTGCCTGGGTGGGCACCACCTGGCGCGGCACGCCCGGGCAGATGGCCAGGCTGCGCGCCGACTTCGACCGCGTGCAAGCCTGGGCGAGGACGCATCGCCGGCCCGTCTTCCTGGGCGAATTCGGGGTCTATTCGCGTGCCGACGAGGCCACCCGCATCGCCTGGACCGCGGCCGTGCGCCGCGAGGCCGAAGCCCGGGGCTTCTCCTGGGCCTATTGGGAACTGGCCTCGAGCTTCGGCATCCTGGAGCCGCTCACGCTGACCTGGCGGCGCCCCCTGCTGGACGCGCTCTTGCCGCGCCCGGGCGGCGACGGGGGGACTGGGACTTTCCCTGGTTACCGGGATGAAACCACGGGGCAGCGTTGACAACGTTTTCAGTGACTGCTGAAATGCATCCGCTCTGAAAACGGTTTCATATCTTCTTCGAGGCGTGCACCCCCGGTGTTCCCCACGCCCCGAAGGACGGTGCGGGTCAGGGCGGCTGCGAAGGGGCGTCTGGCGGGTGTCCTCCGAGGCGGTCCCCGTGGATGTACAGGTGTTGTTAATGAAAACGATGCCATCCTGGCATCATCGGGCCCAAGGGGCGAGGAGACGAGACGATGAAGACGCTGTGGACGCCGCTGCTGCTGGCAGCGGCCATGGGCTGGGGCGCAACGGCATCGGCGCAGACGGTGACGCTGACGGTGGCCTCCTTCCCGGACCTGGACCGGGGCATCAAGCTGGCCATCCCGCTGTACAAGAAGATCCATCCGAACGTGGAGATCAAGCTCACCAGCCTGGCCTACGCCGACCACCATACCGCGATGACCACGGCCCTGGCCACCGGCGCCGGCCTGCCCGACGTGATGGCCATCGACATGGGCTTCATCGGCAAGTTTGCTGAAAGCGGCGGCATGGAAGACCTGAGCAAGCCGCCCTACAACGCCGGCCAGTTCCGCGACCAGGTGGCGCGCTTCACCTACCCGCTGGCCATGAGCGGCCAGGGCGTGATGGTGGGCATGCCGGTGGACATCGGCCCCGGCGCGCTTTTCTATCGCAAGGACCTGCTCGACCGGGCCGGCGTGAGCGAGGCCGAGCTCACCAAGAGCTGGGAGTCCTACATCGAGTCGGGCAAGAAGCTCAAGGCCGCCACGGGCGCCTGGCTGCTGGCCAGTGCGGTGGACATCAAGGACATCTACATCCGCTCCAACCTGAAGGACGGCGAGGGCATCTACTTCAACAAGCAGGGCCAGCCCACCATCAACAACGAGCGCTTCCGCAAGGCCTTCGAGCTGGCCAAGGCGGCGCGCACGGCCGGCATCGACGGCAAGATCAGCGCCTGGTCCAACGAATGGAGCGAGGGCTTCAAGCGAGACCGCATCGCCTCGCAGATGATGGGCGCCTGGCTGGCCGGCCATCTCAGCAATTGGCTGGCGCCGGAATCGAAGGGCAAGTGGCGTTCGGCCCATCTGCCGGGCGGGGCCTATGCCTCCTGGGGCGGCTCGTTCTACGGCATCCCGAAGAAGGCGCAGAACAAGCAGGCGGCCTGGGACTTCATCAAGTTCCTCACCACCCACAAGGACATGCAGATCGAGGCCTTCCGAGGCTATGACGCCTTCCCCTCGCTGCTGGCCGCGCAGAACGACCCCTTCCTCGACCAGCCCATCGAGTACCTGGGTGGGCAGAAGGCGCGCCGGCTGTGGAAAGAGGCGGCCGACCGCATCCCCGCGATGAGTGTGGACAAGTTCGACCCGGTGGCGGCCGAGGTGGTGAATGCCGAACTCGAGAAGGTGCTGGAGCAGAACAAGGACATCGGCCAGGCCCTGGCCGATGCCCAAGCCCAGGTGCAGCGCCGCGTGCGTCGTTGAGCAACCCCTTCCTGGCTCTTTCGACTTGGCTCTGGACCCCATGAACCCGAACACCCTGGCAGGCCCCGCGCCGGCGACCGAGCCTGCGCCTGCCGCGACCCCGCGGCCCGCCTGGTGGCGCCGCCCCTGGCTGTCGCGCCGCAGTGCGCCTTATGTCTTCATCAGCCCCTTCTTCCTCCTGTTTGCGGTGTTCGGGCTCTTTCCGCTGCTGTTTTCGGTCTACCTGTCCTTCCACCGCTGGGACCCGGCCGCCGGCCTGGAAGCGATGCGCTGGGTGGGGCTGGAGAACTACGTCTACAGCCTGCGCGATGACGACTGGTTCCACAAGTCGCTCTACAACACGCTGTGGCTGGCCCTGGTGTCGGGCCTGCCGCAGCACCTGGTGGCCCTGCCGCTGGCCTTCTTCTTCCATCGCGTGCTCAGGCGCTCGCGCAACTTCGTCGTGGGGCTGTACTTCCTGCCGTTCATCACCTCCACCGTGGCGGTGTCGCTGGTGTTCTCGTCGCTGTTCTCGCGCGACTTCGGCGTGGTCAATGCCGTGCTCACCTCGCTGCACGACGCGCCGCTGATCGGCTCGCTCTTCCCCGAGCAGAACATCGACTGGGGCCAGCCCGGCTACACGAAATGGATGATCGCCTTCGTGGTGTGGTGGCGCTATGTGGGCTGGAATGCGGTGCTGTATCTGTCGGCCATGCAGACCATCCCGCGCGACCTGTACGAAGCGGCCGAGATGGACGGCGCCGGGCCCTGGCAGCAGTTCCGCCACATCACGCTGCCGCTGCTGCGCCCGATGATCTTCTTTGCCGTCACGCTCACGCTGATCGGCAACCTGCAGCTCTTCGAGGAGCCCTTCATCCTGACCGGCGGCACCGGCGGCATCGACCAGGCCGGCAAGACCGCGGCGATGCACATGTACGCCACCGCCTTCGTGGATGGCGACTTCGGCACCGCCTCGGCCGTGGCCTGGCTGCTCTTTCTGATCATCGCCGCGGCCACCTGGGCCAACCACCGCCTGCTGGGCGGCCGGCGCGACTGAGGAGCCGATCCCATGACCTCCACGCGCACTTTCGCCCTTTCGCCGCAGCGCCTGCTGGCCTATGTCGTCGTCACCATCGGCGCGGCCATGATGCTCGGGCCCTTCTATTTCATGCTCGTGTTCGCCACCCATGGCAACCGAGAGATCCTCTCGATGCCTCCACCCTTGTGGTTCGGCGATGCGCTGCTGGACAACCTGCGCCAGTTGCTCACCAGCCTGCCGCACTTCTGGAAGAACGTGGGCTGGAGCGTCTATATCGCGCTGGCCTCCACGGCGCTGAACCTCTTCTTCTGCTCGCTGGCCGGCTACGGGTTTGCGATGTACCGCTTCCCGGGGCGCGAATGGCTCTTCGGTGCGGTGATGGCCACGATGCTGCTGCCGGCCTTCGTGGGCATGATCCCCACGGCGCTGATCATGAGCTGGCTGGGCTGGATGGATCAGCCGCGCGCGCTCTACATCCCCGGCGCCTGCGGGGCCCTGGGCATCTTCCTGATGCGCCAGTACATCGAGTCGGCCATCCCGCGCGAGCTGATCGACGCCGCGCGCATCGATGGCTGCGGCGAGTTCGCGATCTACTGGCGCATCGTGCTGCCGCTCATCGGGCCCGCGCTGGGCACGCTCGGCCTCATCACCTTCATCGGCTCGTGGAACAACTTCATCGGGCCGCTGATCGTGATCCGCGACATGGAGATGTACACCATCCCGCTGGCCCTGCGCTCGCTGCAGGGCACGGGCCAGATCCCCTGGGGGGCCATCTCGGCCGGCTCGGCCATTGCGGTGCTGCCGTTGCTGGCGCTCTTCATGGTGGCCTCGCGGCGGCTCATCGACGGCCTCACGGCCGGTGCCGTGAAATCCTGAGCGCCGCTGTCGTTTCCAGACCCACAAGGACTCATTCGTGACCTCACTGTCTTTTCCACCCGGTTTTGTCTGGGGGGCTGCCACCAGCGCCTACCAGATCGAAGGCGCCGTCCGCGAGGACGGGCGTGGCCCCTCCATCTGGGACCACTTTTCCCATCAGGCGGGCACCACCTTCCAGGGCCACACCGGCGACGTGGCCTGCGATCACTACCACCGCTACGAGATCGACGTGGACCTGATGGCCGCGCTGGGCCTGCAGGCCTACCGTTTCTCGGTCTCGTGGCCGCGCGTGCAGCCCCTGGGGCAGGGCGCGTGGAACGAGAAAGGCCTGGCCTTCTACGACCGCCTGGTGGACCGGCTGCTCGCCAAGGGCATCGCGCCGCACGTGACCCTGTATCACTGGGACCTGCCCCAGGCCTTGCAGGAGCGCGGCGGCTGGGTGGTGCGCGACACCGCACAGCGCTTTGCCGAGTATGCCGAGCGCATGGGCCGCCGCCTGGGCGACCGCGTCGCGGCGATCGCTACCCACAACGAGCCCTGGTGTACCGCCATCCTGGGCCATGAGGTGGGAAAGTTCGCCCCAGGCTGGCGCGATCCGCAGGCCGCCGTGCAGGTGGCGCACCATCTGCTGCTCTCCCATGGGCTGGCGCTCCAGGCGATGCGTGCCTCGGGGGTGAGGGCCTCCTTGGGCATCGTGCTGAACCAGTCGCCCGCCACGCCGGCCACCGACGGCCAGGCCGACCGCGCCGAAGCCCAACGCCAGTTCGCCGCCTTCGTGCGCTGGTACATGGACCCGCTTTTCCTGAAGCGCTATCCCACGATCGACGGCCGGGCCCTTCATCCGGTTGTTGATGAAAACGATTTCGAGATCATGGCCCAGCCGCTCGATTTTCTGGGCATCAACTACTACACACGCATCTGGGCCTCGACGGCCCAGCCCCCGGTGCCGGCGCCCAAGCGGCAGGGCGAGACCGACATGGGCTGGGAGATCTATCCCGAGGGCCTCACCGAGCTGCTCACCTGGCTGCATCGCAACTACCGCCTGCCGCCGGTCTACATCACCGAAAACGGCATGGCCCATCCCGACCGGCTGGTGGACGGGGCCGTGGCCGACCAGCCCCGCATCGACTACGTGCACGCCCATCTGCAGGCCCTCGCCCGCGCCATCGAGGCCGGCGTCGATGTGCGGGGCTACTTCTACTGGAGCCTGCTCGACAACTACGAGTGGGATTCGGGCTACGGCAAACGCTTCGGCCTGGTGCATGTGGACTACGACACCCAGGTGCGCACGCCCAAGGCCAGCGCGTACTGGTACCGCGATTTCATCGCCTCGCAGCGGAGGACCTGAGATGGCAGCCCTGACCCTGCGCGGCGTGCGCAAGAGCTATGGCCGCGGACTGGAGGTGATCCGCGGCATCGACCTGGACATTGCCGACGGCGAGTTCACCGTCTTCGTCGGCCCCTCGGGCTGTGGCAAGTCCACCCTGCTGCGCATGATCGCCGGCCTGGAAGACATCGACGGCGGCGAGATCGTCCTGGGCGGCGAACGCCTCAATCACGTGCCGCCCGCCCAGCGCGGCGTGGCGATGGTCTTCCAGAGCTATGCGCTGTACCCGCACATGAGTGTGGCCGAGAACATGGGCTTTGCGCTGAAGATGGCCGGCCGGCCCCAGGCCGAGATCGACGCCGCCGTGGGCCGCGCGGCCGAGATCCTGCAGCTCGGGCCGTTGCTGGCGCGCAAGCCGCGCGAGCTCTCGGGCGGCCAGCGCCAGCGCGTGGCCATCGGCCGCGCCATCGTGCGCAAGCCCAAGGTCTTCCTTTTCGACGAGCCGCTGTCGAACCTGGACGCCGCCCTGCGTGTGCAGATGCGCATCGAGCTGTCGCGCCTGCACCGCGAGATCGGCAACACCATGGTCTACGTCACCCACGACCAGGTCGAGGCCATGACCCTGGGCCACCGCATCGCCGTCTTCAACGGCGGGCGCGTCGAGCAGGTGGGCGCACCGCTCGCGCTCTACCAGCGCCCGGCCAACCGCTTCGTGGCCGGTTTCCTGGGCTCGCCGCGCATGAACTTCGTCGAGGGGCTGGCTGCTGACACCGGCACCGGGCTTCACCTGCAGGTGCACGGGGCCGGCGCGGTGCCGCTGCCGGCCGGTGCGG
>NZ_JBKBVU010000173.1:0-6538 GCF_046289365.1 Caldimonas sp.
ACCGGGACATCAAGCCCGCGAACGTGCTGATCTCGCAGCGCCACGGGCGCATCTGGCCGAAGATCACCGACTTCGGCTCGGTCGCGCGACTCGCTCATCCGAGTGGGAGCGTGACCGCCTCGCGCCACAGCGCGGCATCGGACCAGAAGGAGGAGGGATTGTTCACGACCAAGCACAAGGGAGACGCCGCCGAGCAGCGGGCGCTGGCGCATCTGCAGCGCGCCGGCCTGGCACTCGTCGAACGCAATTATCGGGTGGCGCGCGGCCCGCGCGCCCACGCCGGCGAAGTGGACCTCATCATGCGCGATCGCGACGGCACGCTGGTCTTCGTCGAGGTGCGAAGCCGCGCCAGCACGGCCCATGGCAGTGCGGCCGAGAGCATCGGGGCGGCCAAGCGGCGCGCCATCGTCCTGGCCGCTCGCCACTACCTGCTGCGCCTGGGCTCGCCGCCGCCCTGCCGCTTCGACGTGGTGGTCATCGAGGAGGGACGGCTGCAGTGGCTGCGAGCCGCGTTCGAGGCCTCGTGAGGGTCCCCCGTGCCCCTGCGCGCGCAGCCTGTCCTGCGACAGCGGAACCTTTGACCCCGCGCGGGCGTCCATGACGCTGACTTATGATGCCGCCCATGCTTGAACCCCGCATCCAGCAGCAGTTTTTCGAAAGTGCCGACCTGAAGTACCAGTGCGCCGACCAGCTCGCCCGGCCGATTGCCGAGGCCGCGCAGGCCGTGGTGGGTTGCCTGACGGCCGGTGGGAAGGTGCTCGCCTGCGGCAACGGCGGCGCGGCGGGCCTGGCCCGGCATGTCGCCTCCTTGCTCGTGGGCCGTTTCGAGCGCGAGCGCCCTGGCCTGGCCGCGCTGGCGCTGAGCCCCGACGCCGTGCACCTGGGCGGTCTTGGTGAGGACCCGGTGCTCGCGCACGCCAAGCAGGTGCAGGCCCTGGGCCAGCCCGGCGACGTCTTGCTGGCGATGTCGGTCAGCGGCAGCACGCCCAGCGTACTGGCCGCCGTGCAAGCGGCGCACGACAAGGAGATGATCGTCATCGCCTTGACCGGTAAAAACGGCGGCAAGCTCAAAGACCTGCTGATCGAAACCGACGTGCACATCGCCGTGCCGCACGAGCGGCCCGTGCGCGTGCACGAGGTCCATCTGCTTGCGCTGCACTGCCTGTGCGACGCGGTGGACACCCAATTGCTTGGAGAACAGGATCATCCATGACACCGCATGCTTCCCGTCCCCGTCTGCTGCGCCCGCTGGCGGCCGTGCTGGCCGCCGCCGGCCTGGTCACTGCCCTGTCGGCCTGCGCCCCCCTGCTGGTGGGCGGCGCCGTGGTGGGCACCGTGATGGTCGCCAGCGACCGCCGCAGCTCTGGCGCCCAGCTCGACGACCAGGCCATCGAACTGAAGGCCATGAACCGCCTGCGCGAGACCTTCAACGAGCAACGCGTGCACGTCAACGTGACGAGCTACAACCGCATGGTACTGCTCACTGGGGAGGTGGCCAGCGAGGAGGACAAGCAGCGCGTCGAGCGTATCGTGGCGGGCGTGGACAACGTGCGCTCCATCGTCAACGAGTTGGCCGTCATGGGGGTGAGCTCGCTGACCTCGCGCTCCAATGACGTGATCCTGGGCGGCAAAGTCAAGGCCACCTTCGTCGATGCGCGCGACCTGCAGGCCCAGGCCGTGAAGGTCGTGGCCGAGCGGGGCACCGTCTACCTGATGGGGCGGGTCACCGAACGCGAAGCCAAGCGGGCGGCCGAACTGGCGCGCAGCGTCGGCGGCGTGAACAAGGTGGTGACGGTGTTCGAGATCATCACCGAGGAGGAGCTGGCGCGGCTGCAGCCCAACCGGCCCTCGCCGACGGGGGCCTCGCCCGGCCAGTGAGTCACTTCAGCCGGCGGATCAGGCTCGAGGTGTCCCAACGGCCACCCCCCTGGGCCTGGACATCGGCGTAGAACTGATCGACCAGGGCCGTGACCGGCAGCCGCGCACCGTTGCGCCGCGCTTCTTGCAGGCACAGGCCCAGGTCCTTGCGCATCCAGTCCACCGCAAAGCCGAAGTCGAAGCGGTCTTCGATCATCGTGGGGCCGCGGTTGTCCATCTGCCAGCTCTGGGCGGCGCCCTTGCCGATCACTTCGAGCACGGCTTTCATGTCCAGGCCGGCCTTCTGACCGAAAGCAATCGCCTCGGCCAGCCCCTGCAGCAAACCGGCGATCGCGATCTGGTTGACCATCTTGGCCAGTTGGCCGGCCCCCTGCTCGCCCAGCAGCGTCACGGCCTTGGCAAAGGCCATCGCCACCGGCTGGGCCCGCGCGAAGGCGGCGGCATCGCCGCCGCACATCACGGTGAGCGTGCCGTTGATCGCCCCCAGGTTGCCGCCGGACACCGGCGCATCGATGAAGAACACGCCCTGCTGGCGCGATCGCTGGCCGAGCTCGCGCGCCACCTCGGCCGAGGCCGTGGTGTGGTCCATGAAGATCGCCCCCGGCTTCATGCCGGCCAGCGCGCCATGCTCGCCCAGCACCACCGAGCGCAGGTCGTCGTCGTTGCCCACGCAGGCGAAGACGATGTCGGCGCCTTGCGCGGCTTGCCGCGGTGTGGGCGCGCTGGCGCCACCGTACTCGGCCACCCACTGCTGCGCCTTGGCCGCCGTGCGGTTGTAGACGGTCACGCGATGCCCGGCGCGGGCGAGATGCCCGGCCATCGGGTAGCCCATCACGCCCAGGCCCAGGAAGGCCACGGTGTGGGGGGCTATCGGGGCGTAGGTCTTGGTGCCGCTCATGGTCAGACGATCGTCAAATGTTCGGTGCCGGCGGCCAAATCGGCGTTGCGGGCGCGGTTGCTGTTGAGCTTGATCTGCAGGCGCAGGTCGTTGACCGAGTCGGCATTGCGCAAGGCGTCCTCATAGGTCACGAAGTTGCCCTCGTACAGGTCGAACAGCGCCTGGTCGAAAGTCTGCATGCCCAACTCGCGGCTCTTCTTCATGATCTCCTTGATCTCGGCCACCTCGCCCTTGAAGATCAGCTCGGAGATCAGCGGGGTGTTGAGCAGGATCTCGACCGCCGCGATGCGGCCCTTGCCTTCCTGGCGCGGCAGCAGCCGCTGAGAAACCATGGCCTTGAGGTTGAGCGACAAGTCCATCAACAACTGGGCGCGGCGCTCTTCGGGGAAGAAGTTGATGATCCGGTCCAGGGCCTGGTTGGCACTGTTGGCGTGCAACGTGGCCATGCACAGGTGGCCCGTCTCGGCGAAGGCCACGGCATGCTCCATCGTTTCGCGGTCGCGGATCTCACCCATGAGGATCACATCGGGCGCCTGGCGCAAGGTGTTCTTCAGCGCCGCCTCCCAGCCGTCGGTGTCGATGCCCACCTCGCGTTGCGTGACGATGCAGTTCTTGTGCGGATGCACGAACTCCACCGGGTCTTCGATGGTGATGATGTGGCCCTGCGAGTGCTCGTTGCGGTAATCGACCATGGCCGCCAGGGTCGTGCTCTTGCCCGAGCCGGTGGCGCCCACCATGATGACCAGGCCGCGCTTGGTCATGGCCACGTCTTTCAAAATGGTGGGCAGCCCCAAGCCATCGATGGTGGGCAGGGTCTGCGGAATGACCCGCAGCACCAGGCCCACATGCCCTTGCTGCACGAAGGCATTGACACGGAAACGTCCGATGCCCTGGGGGGCGATGGCGAAGTTGCATTCCTTCGTGCGCTCGAACTCGGCGGCCTGCTTGTCGTTCATGATGGCCCGCGCCAGGGCCATCGTGTGCTGGCCGGTCAAGGGCTGGGGCGACACCTTGGTGATCTTGCCGTCCACCTTGATCGCCGGCGGAAATTCGGCGGTGAGGAAAAGGTCCGAACCGTTGCGCGCCACCATCAGGCGCAGCAGGTCGTTGACGAACTTGGAAGCCTGGTCTCTTTCCATGATGCATCCTCAGCCGCGCGACAGCAGGGCACTCAGGCGTGCACTGACCTGCCGCAACCGCAATGACAGGCGACGCGCCAGCGAGGCCAACAGGGCCAGGCCCAGGCGCGGCTCCTGCATGATCATGCGGTCGAGCCCCTGGGCATCGACCACCGCGAGCACGCAGGGGGTGAGCGTGGTGCAGGCCGAAAACCGCGAGCCTGCGTCCAGCAGCGACATCTCGCCCAGCATGTCGCCAGGGCGGGCCTCGGCCAGGCGTGCGCGCGCACCCCAGGGCTGGATGCGGTCCACCGCGATCGTGCCCTCGAGCACGATGAGCATGTAGTCGCCCAGTTCGTCCTGGCCGATGATCTCCTGGTTGGCGCCCACCTCGACGAAATCGAGGTACTGGCTCATGCGAGCGAGGTCCTGCGGGCCCAGCGCCGCCACATAACGGTCCACCCCCCAGAGCTGGGCGAATGTCTGCGCCCCGCGCTCGCGGTCATAGGGTCGCGCGCCGATGCGCTGTGCGCGCTCGCGCCAGGTCGCCTGGGGCAGGTTCTCGTCGGCGCGCTCCTGGAACATCGTCGAAAAGAAGCGCGAGTCCTCGTTGGGATCGGCGCCGCTGCCTTCGGGGACCGCACCGGTCCCCCCTTTGAGCTTTTCAATGAGTTTCTTCATGGCGGTGACGGCGGTCGCTCCCCGGTGGCGCGCACGGGCTTCAGCCCGGGAAGTTCTCGGGGAACTTGGCCTTGCCGCGCGCTTCGGCCGGGGAGATCACGTTGCGGCGCACGAGGTCGGTCAGGCACTGGTCCAGGGTCATCATGCCCATGCTGTTGCCCGTCTGGATGGCCGAGTACATCTGCGCGATCTTGTTCTCGCGGATCAGGTTGCGGATCGCCGAGGTGCCCAGCATGATTTCATGCGCAGCCACGCGACCCGAACCGTCCTTGAGCTTGCACAGGGTCTGCGAAATCACCGCCACCAGCGATTCGGACAGCATCGCACGCACCATCTCCTTCTCGGCGGCCGGAAAGACGTCGACGATGCGGTCGATGGTCTTGGCCGCGCTCGAGGTGTGCAGCGTGCCGAACACCAGGTGGCCGGTCTCGGCAGCCGTGAGCGCCAGGCGGATGGTCTCCAGGTCGCGCATCTCGCCCACGAGGATGGCGTCCGGGTCCTCGCGCAGCGCCGAACGCAGCGCGTTGTTGAAGCTCAGCGTGTGCGGCCCGACCTCGCGCTGGTTGACCAGGCACTTCTTGGACTCGTGCACGAACTCGATCGGGTCTTCGACGGTGAGGATGTGGCCGTATTCGTTCTCGTTGAGATGGTTGACCATCGCCGCCAGCGTGGTCGACTTGCCCGAGCCGGTGGGCCCGGTCACGAGGATCAAGCCCCGCGGCTTGAGCGCCAGCTCGGCGAACACCTTGGGCGCGTTGAGCTGCTCGAGCGTGAGGATCTTCGACGGAATGGTGCGGAACACCGCGCCGGCGCCGCGGTTCTGGTTGAAGGCGTTGACGCGGAAGCGCGCCAGCCCCTGGATCTCGAACGAGAAGTCGCACTCCAGCGTTTCCTCGTAGGCCTTGCGCTGCGCATCGTTCATGATGTCGTACACCATGTCGTGCACCTGCTTGTGCTCGAGCGGGTCGACATTGATGCGGCGCACGTCACCGTGCACGCGGATCATCGGGGGCAAGCCGGCGGACAGGTGCAAATCCGATGCCTTGTTCTTGACCGAGAACGCCAGCAGTTGCGTGATGTCCATATTGCCTTTCAGGCCCCCGAGGTGGTGCGCGGCGCGCGGTTGTGCGAGGAAGCGGCGATGTGCCTTAAGCTCGCGCCATTATGGCGACGATCGCTCGGAACATACAACAAGTGAGGGACCGCATCGCGGCGGCCTGTGCAGGCGCGCAACGCGACGTGCAAAGTGTCACATTGCTGGCGGTCAGCAAGACCTTCGGTGCGCAGGCGGTGCGCGAGGCCCTGGCCGCGGGCCAGCACCGTTTCGGCGAAAACTACGTGCAAGAGGCGCTGGAGAAGATGGCCGCGCTGGCCGATGTGCGAGCGCGCCTGGAGTGGCACCTCATCGGCCCGCTGCAGAGCAACAAGACGCGCGCGGTGGCCGAGCATTTCGACTGGGTGCATACGGTGGACCGGCTGAAAATCGCGCAGCGCCTGTCGGACCAGCGCCCTGCACACCTGCCCCCGCTGCAGGTGTGCCTGCAGGTCAACATCAGCGGCGAGGCCAGCAAGAGCGGCCTGGCCCCGGCCGAGGTGGGCGCCCTGGCGCGCGAGGTCGCCGCCCTGCCCCGCTTGCGCCTGCGCGGCCTGATGGCCATCCCCGAGCCTGCGGGGGACCGGGATGCCCAGCGCCGGCCGCACCGCGCCCTGCGCGAGCTGCTCGACAGCCTTCGCGCCCAGGGCCTGGACCTGGACACGCTGTCCATGGGCATGAGCGCCGACCTGGAAGCCGCCATCGACGAAGGCGCCACGATCGTGCGCGTGGGCACGGCCATCTTCGGCGCGCGCTGATCAGATCGGCAGGCGGGCGGTGTTCTTCACCTCCTCCATCACCGCATAGGTGTGGGTCTCGCGCACGCCCGGCAGCGACCACACCACCGTGCCGATCAGCTCACGGTAAGCC
>NZ_JBKBVU010000174.1:0-6518 GCF_046289365.1 Caldimonas sp.
GCCGAGCCGAGCATCCCGCTCGGCCCGGTGACCCTGTCGGCCTGGACTGGGGATGCATGAGGAGACGGGCATGACCGAAGACCTCTTCCGCGAAGACAGCCATCTGCGCGAATGCAGCGCCACCGTGCGCGCTCTCACCGAACAGGGCGTGCTGCTCGACCGCACCGTCTTCTACCCGCTGGGCGGCGGCCAGGCGGGCGACCGCGGCGAACTGCGATGGGGGGATGGCCTGGTGCTGCGCATCGCCGACACCCGCAAGGGCCTTGAGCCCGGCGAGATCGTGCATGTGCCCGCGCCCGGCCAGGAGGCCGTGCTGGCGCGGCTGGCGCCCGGGCAAGCGGTGAGCGCCGTCATCGACTGGGAGCGCCGCCACCGCCACATGCGCTTGCACACAGCCACCCACCTGCTGTGTGCCCTCATCCCGCACCCGGTGGACGGCTGCTCCATCACCGCCGACTACGCACGGCTCGACTTCCACATGACCGAGCCGCTGGACAAGGACGAGATCAACGCCGGCCTGGCCCGCCTGGTGGCCGAAGACCATGCGGTCAGCCACCACTGGATCACCGACGAGGAACTCGATGCCAACCCCCAGCTCGTGCGCAGCATGAGCGTGCAGCCCCCGCGAGGCACCGGCCGGGTGCGCGTGCTGAGAATCGATGGCGTGGACCTCCAGCCCTGCGGTGGCACCCATGTGGCGCGCACCGCCGAGATCGGCGCGGTCGTCGTCACCAAGATCGAGAAGAAGAGCGCCAAGACCCGCAGGGTCGTGCTCGGCTTGGCCGAGCCAGCCGCAGGCTGAGCGCGCAACCCCCTGATCGAGGGTCAACCGGCGGCCGGCATGGGCGTTGAGCCGTTCACGGACAGAGGCGCACCGCGCCGGCGCTCGGAGGGGCAGTGGACAACGCAAGGCAGACGGCCGACGGACCGCATCGGATCGCGGGCGCGACGCGACCGCGCTCGGCTCTGATCGATGTGGGCAAGGGCCTGGGCATCTTGCTGGTGGTGCTGGGCCACAACCCCTGGTTTGGCGACCATCTGCCATGGCTGGACGAACTCATCGGCACCTTCCGCCTGCCGCTGTTCTTTTTCCTGGCGGGCGTGACGTTCCCCGCCGGCCGCGGTGTGGCCGAGACGGCCTGGCGGCGGGCGGATGCCCTGCTCAAGCCTTATGCCGTCGTGGTGATCGCTTACGCACTCACCCATGCCGCGCGGCCGGACATCACGGTCGAGTCCACGCTGCTGGCCTTGGTCTATGCCACCGGCTTCACCCTCGTGTGGGTGCCCCTGTGGTTCCTTCCCCATCTGTGGCTGGTCAGCGTGGGGGCGGCCGCCTACCTGCGGTGGCTGGACCCATGGCTGCGGTCGGCCGGGACGCGGGTGGCCGTCCTGGTGGCGATGGCGGCGGCCGGTGCGGCCGTGATCCACCGCTTCCACAACCCGGTGGACGATGTCGCCTGCATGCACCATGTCCACTTCAGTGCGGATCTGCTGGCTTGCGGCCTGCCCTTCAGTGCCGATGTGCTGCTGCTGTCGGGCTTCTTTTTCCTGACCGGCCACCACCTCAGGCAAGGGGTGTGGCGGCTGAAGCTCACACCCTGGCGGCTCGGCGCGGCCGCCGGGGTGTTCACTACCTTGTGGTTCGGCTTCCACCAGACCCTCAATTTCAACTTCCGCAGCTACGGGCATGGGCTGATCACCCCGGTGCAGGCGCTGGCGGCGATCTACCTCGTGCTGGCGCTGTGCCAGGGGCTGGCCCGCTGGGAGCCGCTGCGCCGGCTGCTCGCCCACGCCGGTCGCAGCAGCCTGTTCATCCTGATGTTCCACTCCCCTGTGCAGTCCAAGGTCCTGGGCTGGCTGCTGCGCTGGCACTTGCCTGGGGCCCTGTCCATGGTGCTGGCCTTCGTGGTGGCCGTGGGGACCAGCATCGCGCTGTGGGAACTCGTCCGCCGCCAGCCCATGCTGTCGCGCCTGCTGTTGCCTTCGCCCCACGCAAGCGCCCCTCCTTCCTGGCGAACCCGCACGCAGCCCTGATCCCGACCCCGCGCTGCGCTTGATCTGCGTCTAGGGAAAACCTGCGCGCGCTCGGTGCGTCAATCGCGCCAGACTACGTCGTCCGCGAGAACGGTTCGCGGAATTGGACGCCTGTGCATGAATTTCAACGACATGAATTCCGTTTCGACCACCGCGGCTCGCCCCTGGTTGGCCCAGTATGGTGACCACATCCCCCGCACCCTGCCGCCCCCCGCGCATCGGCACCTCGCGTCCCTGATCGACGCGGCCTGCCGGCGCTACCGCGACCAGCTGGCCTTCACCACCTGCATGCCCAACGGCATGCATGCCTCGCTCACCTACGCCCAGGTCGAGGCCCTGTCCGACCAGTTCGCGGTCTATCTGCGCGAGGTGCTGGGGCTGGCTGCGGGCGCGCGCGTGGCCCTGCAGACCCCCAACTGCCTGGCCTATCCGGTGGTGGCCTTCGGTGTGTTCAAGGCTGGCTGCGTGCTGGTAAACACCAACCCACTGTACACATCCAAGGAGATGGCCCACCAGTTCAAGGACTCGGGAGCCGAGGCGCTGGTCATCGTGGACATGTTCGCCGACAAGCTCGACGCCATCCTCGCGCAGACGAAGATCCGGCGCGTCATCGTCGCCGAGGTCTCGCAGTTCTTCGCGGCGGTCCCGCGCGGCGTGATCCGCCTGGTGCAAAAGTGGTGGAACCGCACGCTGCCGCCGATCACGGTGGACCACATCCGGCTGCCCCAGGCCCTGGCCGAGGGACGCGCCGCGCTGCAATCCAAGGGCCTGCGCGTGGCCGACTACACCCGCGAACAGGGCCCCGAGACCCTGGCGGCGCTGCAATACACCGGCGGCACCACCGGCGTGGCCAAAGGCGCGATGCTCACCCATGGCAACCTGCTGGCCAACCACGACCAGGCCTATGCCATGGGCCGAGCGCTCATCCATGAAGGCAAGGAGGTCGTGCTCACGGCCCTGCCGCTTTACCACATCTTCGCCTTCACCTTCAACCTGCTGTGCTTCTTTTCGGCCGGGGCCCGCAACGTGCTGTCGCCCAACCCCCGGCCCATCGGCAACCTGCAGCGCGCCTTCGACAACTACCCTATCACCTGGATGAGCGGCGTCAACACGCTCTACAACGCCTTGCTCAACGAGGAATGGTTCACCGCCTTTCCGCCGAAGCATCTGCGTGCAGGGGTGGCCGGCGGAGCGGCCTTGCAACATGCGGTGGCCGAGCGCTGGCGCCGTGTCACCGGCACCGTCATCGCCGAGGGCTATGGCCTGACCGAGACCTCGCCGGTGGTCGCTTTCAACCCGCTCACCGGCCAGCAAAAGCCAGACTCCATCGGCATTCCGGTGCCGGCCACCGACGTGCGCCTGGTCGATGACCAGGGCCGCGACGTGCCACCCGGTGCACCGGGCGAGCTGCTCGTGCGCGGCCCGCAGGTCATGCAGGGCTACTGGCAGCGCCCTGAGGAGACCGCCCAGGTGCTCAAGGACGGCTGGCTGCACACCGGCGACATCGCGGTGATGGACGAGCAGGGCTACTTCCGCATCGTCGATCGCAAGAAGGACATGATCCTGGTCAGCGGCTTCAACGTCTACCCTAACGAGGTGGAAGACGCCATCGCACAGATGGACGAGGTGCTCGAGGTGGCCGTGATCGGCGTGCCCGACGCCCGGACCGGCGAGGCCGTGCGCGCCTACATCGTGCCCCAGGCCGAGGGCCTGACCGAGGAGCAGGTGAGGGCGCACTGCAAGCGCCTGCTCACCGACTACAAGCGGCCCAAGGCCGTGGAGTTCCGCACCGAACTGCCCAAATCCCCCATCGGCAAGATCCTGCGCAAGGACTTGCGCGACGAATACCACCGTACCCGCCCGACGAGCTGACTTCCATGCTGACCGACCTCGAAACCCGCCTGCTGGGCCTGATGATGATGGTGATCATGCTCGGCATGGGCGCCTCGCTCACCTTCAAGGATTTCCGCATCGCCTTCCGCAAGCCTCAGGGCCTCCTGATCGGCCTGCTGTGCCAGTACGCCATCATGCCCTTCCTGGGCTATGCGATGAGCCTGGCCCTGGGGCTGCCGCCGGCGCTGGCCATCGGCCTCATCCTGATGGGTTGTATGCCCGGGGGCACCACCTCCAACATCTTTGCCTACTTCAGCAAGGGGGTGCTGGCACTGTCCATCATGATGACCATCTGCTCCACGCTGGTGGCCGTCGTGATGGTGCCGCTGCTGCTGCAGATCTACTCCAGCCTGGCGGGCCTGCCCTCTGAATACACCGTGCCGGCCGGCAACGTCGCCCAGGTGCTCGTGGTGCTGATCGTGCCCACGCTGATCGGCATCGCCCTGCGCAAGTGGAACCCCAACGTCGGCGCCACCATCGAGCTCATCGGTGGCCTGCTGGGCATCGTCGTGATCCTCTTCCTCATCGTCACCTGGGTGCCGCGCAATCACCAACTGCTCTTCACCACGCCCGGCGACGTCTACTTCGCGGCCATCGGCCTGGGCCTGATCGGCATGGCCCTGGGCTACGGCCTGTCGCGGCTGCTGCGCCAGGATGCGCGTCGCAGCCGCACCATTGCGCTGGAGACCGGCGTCCAGAATGGCCCGCTGGCCGTGCTGATCGTGCTGCTGACCTTCCGCGACGAACTGCAGCAGCAGGTACTCCTGATCCCGGTGCTGTATTCGCTGTTCATCGTGCTCACCTCCAGCGCGGTCACGGTCTGGTTCCGCCGCATCACCACACGCGAGGAGCTGGCCCGCGACCAGGCTAAGGCGCCCACCACCGTCCGCTCGGCGCCCGATGCGGTCAAGGCCTGAGCCTGGCGCCCGGCCGCCCCAACTCGCGGCCAGCATGCCGCTGCGCGCGGCACGTCCCTGGGGGTAGACTGCCGGGGTGCCCCGCCGCTGCCGACGATGACATCCCCCGAGATCCAGCTCCTCACGCCGGACACCCCCGAGTGGCTCGAGGCCACCCGGGGCCTCTTCCGTGAGTACGCCGACTCCCTCGGTATCGACCTGGCCTTCCAGGGCTTCGACGATGAGCTGGCGGCATTGCCCGGGGACTATGCCGAGCCTGCGGGCAAACTGCTGCTGGCCCTGCTCGATGGCGAACCCGCCGGCTGCGGCGCCTTCCGGCCCGCACCCGAGACCGACTATCCCAATGCCTGCGAGATGAAGCGGCTCTATGTGCGACGCGCCTTCCGGCGCTTCGGCCTGGGACGTGCCCTGGCCCAGGCCCTGATGGACGAGGCCCGTCGCGCCGGCTACTCGGTGATGCTGCTCGACACCCTGGACGACATGGAGGCCGCCCGGGGGCTGTACGCCACACTGGGCTTCGAGGAGATCCCGCCCTACTATTACAACCCCATCCCCGGGGCCCATTACCTGAAGGTCGATCTGGACGACCGCATCACCCGGTACTGAGGCGCCGGCCGCGCAGGAGGCCTGCATGAACCCCTTCCGCCATCTGCTCAAGGCTGCGGGCGCCCATCCGCCGGTGGGCACCTGGGTCGTCTCCTCCAATGCCCTGGCGGCCGAGGCGCTCGGCCACGCCGGCTTCGACTGGGCCGTGCTCGATCTCGAGCACACCACCACCGACCTGGGCGACCTGGTCCACCTGCTGCAGGCCGTGGGCAACACCCGCATGGTGAGCGTGGTGCGCGTGCCCTGGAACGAGCCGGTGATGGTCAAGCGCGTGCTCGACGCCGGCGCCACCACGGTGATGTTTCCCTTCGTGCAAGATGCCGACGAGGCCCGCCGCGCGGTGGCGGCCACCCGCTACCCGCCCGAGGGCGTGCGTGGCGTGATGGGCCTGAGCCGTGCCACCCGCTACGGCACCGCCCCTCAGGCCCTGCGCCACGCGAACCAGACCCTGGGCGTCATCGTCCAGCTCGAAACCCGCGAGGCCCTGGATGCGCTCGAACCCATCGCCCAGGTGCCCGGAGTCGATGCGATCTTCCTGGGGCCGGCCGACCTCTCGGCCAGCATGGGCCACCTCGGCGACCCGGCCCACCCGGAGGTGATGGCCTGCCTGGCCCGCGCGGTCGACCGCTGCAAGGCCCTGGGGCGACCCGTGGGCACCATGGGGGCCACGCCCGACCTGGTGGCCCAGTACCGTGCGATGGGCTTCGACTTCGTGGGCGTCGGCAGCGACCTCGGCCTGATGATGCGCGGGGCCCAGGCGGCGCTGTCGGCGCTGCGCACCCAGGACACCACCATCGTCCATTCGGTGACGGCCGGCACCCTGACGCGCTGAACGCCGTGTCGCGGTTACAGCGAGGTACGCGCTTAGGATGGCGCTCCCGCCTTTCTGCGGCCCGAGCATGCCCCTGAGCGAACCCGCCTTCCCGGAACTGCGCCTTCACGCCTGGCGCCTGGCCTTGCGCCCCGATCTCGGGGGCTGCGTGGCCGGGTTGTGGTGGCACGGGCGCCCGGGGGTTGGGAGGAACAAGCACGAGGGGCTGACCAAAGGACAACGGGCCACATCCCACC
>NZ_JBKBVU010000175.1:0-6499 GCF_046289365.1 Caldimonas sp.
CTTGGTGCGGCCCCCCACCTCGGCTGCGTATTCCTGCCTGCCGGTCGCCGACCGCGGGGCCAGCGTCAAAGTGCGCACGGCCCGCACCGGCTCCTGCGGCGGCGGCGAAGGAGAGCAGCCCGCCAGCAACCCCAAGGCTGCAGCGAGGACGATGGCAAGGGGGGACGAGGGCGTGGACATCAGGGGGGCCTTGTGCACAAAGAGATCGCCGGCCGTCCCGCGCAGCTCTGCGAGGCGCGGCAAGGACTGGGAACGGACACCGGCAATTTACTGACTGACCGGTCAGTACTCTAGGTTCAGGCTGGCGCGATGTCAAGACGCCGCCGCGCATCAGCCCCACCCCAAAGGCGTGGACAATCGCCCCCGTGAGCGTGGACCACTATGAAAACTTTCCCGTGGCGTCCTGGCTGTGCCCCCCTGCACTGCGCCCGGCCGTCTCTGCCCTGTACTGGTATGCCCGCACGGCCGACGACCTGGCCGATGAGGGCCGCCGCAGCACCGCACAACGCCTGGCCGACCTGGCCGCCTATCGCCGCGACCTGGCCGCCACGGTGGCCGGGCAGGCGGCATCCGAGCGCTGGCCCCAGGTCTTCGGCCCCCTGGGAGAAGCCCTGGCTCGCCACCGCTGGCCGGTGAGCCTGCTCGAGGACCTGCTCAGCGCCTTCGAGCAGGACGTCGTCAAGCACCGCTATGTGGACCGGCAGGAACTGCTGGACTACTGCCGGCGTTCGGCCAACCCCATCGGGCGGCTGCTGCTGCATCTGCTGAACATCGATGACGAGGCCTCGCTGCGCCAGTCCGACGCCCTGTGCACGGCCTTGCAGCTCATCAACTTCTGGCAGGATCTGGGCGAGGACACCGCACGCGGCAGGCTGTACATCCCGCTGGAGGACTGTGCCCGCCACCGGGTCCCCCCGGCCTCGCTGCTGGCCCGGCATGAGACGCCGGCCACCCAGGCCCTGGTGCGCGACATGGCCGAGTGGGCCCGTGGCCTGATGCACGAGGGCGCCCCCTTGGTGCACCGCGTGCACGGACGTTTCGGCTGGGAGCTGCGCCTGGTCGTGCAAGGCGGGCTGCGCATCCTTGAGAAAATCCGCCGCCTCGACTACGCCACCCTTCACACCCGCCCCGTGTTGCACCGCCTCGATGCCCCGATCCTGCTGTGGCGTGCTGCCCGGATGCCTCGCTTGCCAGCCCCATGACCCCCCAGCAATACGTCCAGGACAAGGCCGCGGCCAGCGGGTCGAGCTTCTACTACGCTTTCCTCTTCTTGCCGCCCGCGCGCCGCGCCGCCATCACCGCCTTCTACGCCTTCTGCCGGGAGGTCGACGACGTGGTCGACGAAGTGAGCGATCCCGGTGTCGCGCGGGCCAAGCTCGGCTGGTGGCGCCAGGAGATTGCCGAGTCCTTCGCGGGACGCCCGAGCCACCCGGTGATGCAGGCCCTGATGCCACACGCCGCGGCCTACGGGATCCGCGCCGAGCACCTGCTGGCCGTCATCGAGGGCTGTCAGATGGACCTCGACCAGACCCGCTACCTCGACTACGCTGGTCTGCAGCGCTACTGCCACCTCGTGGCTGGCGTGGTCGGCGAGGTGGCCAGCGGCATCTTCGGGCGCACTGAAGCGGGCACCATCGACTACGCGCACCGGCTGGGCCTGGCGCTGCAACTGACCAACATCATCCGCGACGTGGGCGACGACGCACGCCGTGGCCGCATCTACCTGCCGGTCAGTGAACTCCAGCAGTTCGACGTGAAGGCCCACGAGATCCTGAACCGCGTCTACAGCGATCGCTTCACGGCCCTGATGCGCTTCCAGGCCGAGCGGGCCCACCGCTGCTATGACGAGGCCCTGGCCCTGCTGCCATCGGCCGACCGGGCCTCACAGAAACCCGGCCTGATGATGGCCAACATCTACCGCACCCTGTTGCGCGAGGTGGAATCCACTGGCTTCCAGGTGCTGCACCAGCGCATTGCGCTCACGCCGGTGCGCAAGCTGTGGATCGCCTGGCGCACCCATTGGCGGGGACGCTGAGCATGACCCGCCGCCTGGCAGTGATCGGTGCCGGCTGGGCCGGCTGCACGGCAGCCGTGCAGGCCGTGGACGAAGGCTTCGATGTCACCCTCTACGAGATGGCCTCCCGCCTGGGAGGCCGCGCCCGCCGGGTGGACATCGAGGGCGCAGCGCTGGACAATGGCCAGCACATCCTGATCGGCGCCTACACGGAATGCCTGCGGCTGATGCGCCAGGTGGGCGTGCGCACGACGCTGGACCTGCTGCGCACCCCGTTGCAGTTGGTTCATGCCGACGGCAGCGGCCTGCGGCTATCCCCCGGCCGCCCCGTGCCGGCGCTGCTGAACGCCATCATGCACCACACCGGATGGCCCCTGGGCGAACGCCTGGCCCTGCTGCGCTGGGCCGGCCTGTGGGCCTTGCGCCGCTTCCGTTGCGACGCGGCCCTCACCGTGGCGCAGTTGTGCGCCGGCCTGCCCTCGCGGGTGCGCGAAGAACTGATCGACCCGTTGTGCGTGGCCGCTCTGAACACGCCGGCGGGACGCGCCAGTGCCGCTGTCTTCCTGCGCGTGCTGCGCGATGCGCTGGGCTCGGGGCCCGGCGGCAGCGACCTGCTGTTGCCGCGCACCGACCTCAGCGCCCTCTTTCCCGAGCCGGCCGCCCGCTGGCTCGAAGCCGCCGGCGCGCGCGTGCGACGCGGTCATCGAGTGGTCGCGCTGGACCGCCGCGGGGCCACGTCCTGGCAGGTCGATGGCGACCCCTATGACGCAGTGATCCTGGCATGCCCGCCCGGCGAGGCGGCCCGACTGGCACGCCCCCACGCCGCGACGTGGGCAGACCGGGCGGACAGCCTGCGTTTCGAACCCATCGTGACGGTCTATGCCCATGCGGCGGGCGCCCGGCTGCCGCTGCCCATGCTCGCATTGCGCAGCAGCGACACCGCCCCGGCCCAGTATGTGTTCGACCGCGGCCGGTTGGGTGGCCCCACCGGCCTGCTCGCCTTCGTGATCAGCGGTGCCGGCCCCTGGGTGGCCCGGGGCCTGGACGCCACCGCCCAGGCCGTCCACGACCAAGCCAGTCGCGAGCTGTCTCGCTACCTCCGGCCTCCCCTGCGGCTGATGCGCACCCTCGTCGAGAAGCGCGCCACCTTCCTGTGTGAACCGGGCCTGCAGCGCCCGCCGTCGGCCATCGCGCCCGGGCTCTGGGCGGCTGGCGACCACGTGGACGGCCCCTACCCCGCCACCCTGGAAGGCGCCGTGCGTGCGGGGGTCGCCGCCGCTCGGTCGGCCGCCGGCTCCCCCTCTTGATTTCGCCATGCAAAACTTGTCGTTTCAGGAGACAATCAGGGCATGAGAAAGTCCGACGGCCACACCCCCACCATTCAGGTCCTGGAGCGCATGTTCGCTTTGCTGGACGTGCTGGCTGCCCACCAGGACCCGGTTTCGCTGAAGGAAATCAGCGCCCAGACCGGGCTGCACCCCTCCACGGCCCACCGCATCCTGAACGACCTGGCGACCGGACGCTTCGTCGACCGGCCCGAGGCCGGCAGCTACCGGCTGGGCATGCGCCTGCTGGAACTGGGCAATCTTGTGAAGGCTCGCCTGGACGTGCGTGATGCCGCCCTCGGGCCGATGCGTGAACTGCACAAGCTCACACACCAGCCGGTCAATCTCTCGGTCCGCCAGGGCGATGAAATCGTCTACATCGAACGCACTTACAGCGAGCGTTCGGGCATGCAGGTGGTGCGTGCCGTCGGGGGCCGCGCTCCCCTGCACCTGACCTCCGTCGGCAAGCTCTTCCTGGCCCAGGACGACGCCCAGCGCGTGCGGGCCTATGCCACCCGCACCGGACTGGCGGGCCACACCCGCAACAGCATCACCGATCTGGGCACGCTCGAACGTGAACTGGCCAGGGTGCGCCAGTTCGGCTACGCGCGCGACAACGAGGAACTCGAGTTGGGAGTGCGTTGCATGGCCGCCGGCATCCGGGACGATCAGGGCAAGCTGGTCGCGGGCCTGTCGATCTCCGCCCCGGCCGATCGCCTCGAGGACACTTGGCTCGAACGCCTGCAGTCCACGGCCGCCCAGATCTCGGCAGCCCTGGGCTATCGCGGCTGAGGTCGGACCACGCCTTGCCCGATCCAGTGGGCACTCAGGACGTCACACGCGGGTTGCCTTCGGCCCCCAAGCCCTCGGAAGCGCCCACCCCCTGCTCCAGCAGCCAGCGGCGCACCCGTTCGGCATCGCCGAGCCGGGAGAAGCGCCCCGCCGAATCGAGAAAGACCATGATGAGCTTGCGTCCGGCCAGCTCGGCCTGCATCACCAGGCAACGGCCGGCCTCGGCGATGTAGCCCGTCTTCTGCAGGCCGATCTCCCAGCTCGGATTGAAGACCAGGCCATTGGTGTTGCGGTAGTGCAGTTGCCGCTTGCCCACCACCACCTGGTACTCGGGCGAGGTCGACAACTCCCGGATCAAGGGCACGTCATAGGTGGCCTTCACCAGGACGGCCAGGTCGCGGGCGCTGGACTGGTTTCGGCTGGACAGGCCCGTCGGTTCGACGAAACGGGTGTCATGCATGCCCAGTTCCCGGGCCTTGCGGTTCATCGCAGCGACGAAGGGGCCCAGGCCGCCCGGATAGTGACGCCCCAGCGCATGGGCCGCGCGGTTCTCCGAGGACATCAGCGCCAGATGCAGCATCTCTTCGCGGCTCAGGCGGGTCCCCACGGCCAGCCGGGAACGGCTGCCCTTTTCGGTATCGATGTCCTCGCGCGTGATGGTCAGCATCTCGTCCAGCGGCTGCCCGGCCTCGATCACCACCAGGGCCGTCATCAGCTTGGTGAGCGATGCGATCGGCAGCACGGCCTGGGGGTTCTTGCTGAACAGCACTTCTTCGGTGTCCTGGTCGAGCACCAGAGCAACGCTGGACTTCAGATCCAGGGGATCGTCCACAGCATGCAGCCCGAACGCCTGCCCGTAGGAAACGCGCGAGGTCGCGGAAGCCGCCGTGACACGCTGCACCACGGGACGCTTGGCCGCCACCGAGGACCGGCCGGCCGACACCGGCGGGCGCGAGCGCGCCACGGAACGACTGCTGCGCTGCGCC
The DNA here is from genome assembly GCF_046289365.1 of Caldimonas sp. Lineage (NCBI taxonomy): Bacteria > Pseudomonadati > Pseudomonadota > Betaproteobacteria > Burkholderiales > Sphaerotilaceae > Caldimonas > Caldimonas sp. Next base: position 5,118 of record NZ_JBKBVU010000175.1, read on the forward strand.
GACCGGGCCACAGGCTTCTTGCCCGGCGATTCCGCCACGGCGCGCTTGCTGACCGAAGCCGTCGGACGCTTGCCACCGTCCTGGGCCGCCAGCAGCGGCCCGGGCGCGCACAGACCCACCACCAGGGCCATCCCGGCCACCAGCCCCTGCCACACCCTTGCCCAAACCGCTCGCGTCACTGCCCAACTCCCGCAGTCATGGACGGCGAGTGTAGGCGATCAGAAAAAGACGCGCAAGATCAAAAACTTACGTACTATTTCTCAAGTTCCACTGAAAACGTGACGCCCAGGAGCACCAGGTCCAAGGGTCAACCCTGAGCCGCCACACGCTCGTTCTTGCTGTGCAGCTTGTTCAGCGCGGCGAGATAGGCCTTGGCCGAGGCCACCACGATGTCCGGATCGGCCCCCACGCCGTTGACCACCCGTCCGCCATGCTGCAGGCGGATCGTCACCTCCCCTTGCGATTCCGTGCTGCCCGACGTGATGGCATTGACCGAATACAGCAGCATCTCGGCCCCGCTTTGCACGTGGGCCTCGATGGCCTTCAGGCTGGCATCCACTGGGCCGTTACCGTCGCTTTCGCCATGGAATTCCCGATCCCCGGCGGCGAAGACCACCTTGGCATGGGGGCGCTCACCGGTCTCCGAGTGCTGGGACAGAGCCAGCAGGCGGTAGTGTTCCTGCTCGTTGGTCACGCTCTCGTCGCCCACCAGCGCGATGATGTCCTCGTCGAAGATCTCGCTCTTGCGATCGGCCAGCTCCTTGAACTTGGCAAACGCCGCATTGATCTCGGCCTCGGATTCCAGCTCGATACCCAGCTCCTGGAGGCGCTGCTTGAAGGCATTGCGCCCCGAGAGCTTGCCCAACACGATCTTGTTGGCCGTCCAGCCCACGTCCTCCGCGCGCATGATCTCGTAGGTGTCGCGGGCCTTGAGCACACCGTCTTGGTGGATGCCCGAGGCATGCGCAAAAGCATTGGCCCCCACCACGGCCTTGTTGGGCTGAACGACAAAGCCCGTGGTCTGCGACACCAGCCGCGAAGCCGGCACGATCTGCGTGGTGTCGATCCCCACCTCCAGCCCGAAGTAGTCGCGGCGCGTGCGCACGGCCATCACGACTTCCTCGAGCGAGCAGTTGCCGGCGCGCTCGCCCAGGCCGTTGATGGTGCACTCCACCTGACGCGCCCCACCGATCTGCACGCCGGCCAGCGAATTGGCCACCGCCATCCCCAGGTCGTTGTGGCAATGCACCGACCAGACGGCCTTGTCGGAGTTCGGGATGCGCTCGCGCAGGGTCTTGATGAAGTTGCCGTACAGCTCGGGCACCGCATAGCCCACCGTGTCGGGAATGTTGATGGTGGTGGCCCCCTCGTCGATCACGGCC
>NZ_JBKBVU010000176.1:0-6496 GCF_046289365.1 Caldimonas sp.
CAGCACAACCTCAAGAACCTGGACCTGGACCTGCGCACCGGCGAGCTGACGGTGGTGACCGGCCCCTCGGGCTCGGGCAAGTCCAGCCTGGTCTTCGACACCCTCTACGCCGAAGGTCAGCGCCGCTACGTCGAGACCTTCAGCGCCTACGCCCGCCAGTTCCTCGACCGCATGGACCGTCCGGCGGTCGATCACGTGGAAGGCGTGCCCCCGGCGATCGCCATCGACCAGACCAACCCGGTGCGCACCTCGCGCTCGACGGTGGGCACGATGACCGAGCTGAACGACCACCTCAAGCTCCTGTTTGCCCGCGCCGCGCAGCTCTACGACCGGCAGACCGCCCGGCCGGTGCGTGAAGACAACCCCGAGACCATCTACGCCGACCTGGCGCAACGCACGCAGGGCAGCGACCCGCGCCTGGTGGTGACGTTTCCTGTGGAGCTGCCCGCGAACACCTCGGCCGAGGAGATCGAGCAATGGCTGTCGGCCAGCGGCTACACGCGCGTGCAGGCCGAGCGCGAGGTGGTCACGCCCAGCGGGCCGCGCAAGGTGCTCGACGTGGTGGCCGACCGCTTCCGCCTGGCCGGCGCCGAGAAAGCCCGCGTGATCGAGGCACTGGAGGCAGGGCTCAAGCGCGGCAGCGGGCGTGTGAACGTGTATGTTTTGAAGGAAGAAGGCGAGCCCGACGTCTGGCGTTATTCCGCCGGCTTGCACAGCCCCGACAGCGACCTGCGCTACAACGCACCCTCGCCGGCGATGTTCTCGTTCAATTCGGCCTACGGCGCCTGCGAGGCCTGCCGCGGTTTCGGGCGCGTGATCGGGGTGGACTGGGGCCTGGTCATTCCCGACCACCGCAAGACCCTGCGCTCGGGCGCCATCAAGCCGCTGCAGACGCCGGCGTGGAAGGAGATCCAGGACGACCTGCTCAAGTACGCCGGCGAGGCTGGCATCCCGCGCGACACCGCCTGGAGCCAGCTCACCGAGGCCCAGCGCGCCTGGGTGCTGGACGGCTCGCCGCACTGGAACGGCAACTGGAACAAGCAGTGGTACGGCATCAAACGCTTCTTCGAATACCTCGAAAGCAAGGCCTACAAGATGCACATCCGCGTGCTCTTGTCGAAGTACCGCAGCTACACCCCCTGCGAGACCTGTGGTGGAGCGCGCCTGAAGCTCGAATCGCTGCTGTGGCGCCTGGGTGGCAAGGACGATGCCGACGCGGTGCTGGGCGATCGTTACACGCGCTTCCGGCCCGTGGGCGTGGCCTGGACGCAAGAGCAGCTCGACGCCTTGCCCGGCCTGTGCCTGCACGATCTGATGCTGCTGCCCATCGAGCGGCTGCGCATCTTCTTCGACCGCATCGCGCCGCCGGCCGCAGCCGGGGCGGACAAAGACCCGCTGCACCTGCTGTATGACGAGATCCGCACGCGGCTGAAATACCTCTGCGACGTGGGGCTGGGCTACCTCACGCTCGACCGGCAAAGTCGCACGCTCAGCGGCGGCGAGGTGCAGCGCATCAACCTCACCACCGCGCTGGGCACCTCGCTGGTGAACACGCTGTTCGTGCTGGACGAACCCAGCATCGGTCTGCACCCGCGCGACATGAACCGCATCAACGAGGCCATGCTGCGCCTGCGCGATGCCGGCAATACCCTGGTGGTGGTCGAGCACGACCCGGCCGTGATGTTGGCGGCCGACCGCGTCATCGACATGGGCCCAGGCCCCGGCGAGCGCGGCGGCCAGGTGGTGTTCGACGGCACACCCGAGGACCTGCGCCAGGCCGACACGCTCACCGGCGCCTACCTGGGCGCACGCAAGCGCATCGGCATCGGCATGCGCCGCCTCGTCAACCAGAGCACGCCCCGCCTGGTGCTGGAAGGCGCGCGCGAGCACAACCTGCGCGGCGTGACCGTCGAGTTCCCGCTGCAGCGCCTGGTGTGTGTCACCGGCGTGAGCGGTTCGGGCAAGTCCACGCTGATGCAAGACGTGCTCTACCCGGCGCTCGCCCGCCACTTCGGCAAGGCCACTGAAGCCCCCGGCGCGCACGACCGTCTGCTGGGCGCCGACTGGCTCACCGACGCGGTCTTCGTGGACCAATCGCCCATTGGCAAGACGGCCCGCTCCAACCCTGCCAGCTACGTGGGCGCCTTCGACGAGATCCGCACGCTCTTTGCTGCTGCGCCGCTGGCGCTGCAACGCGGCTACGGCGCCGGCACGTTCAGCTTCAACGCCGGCGACGGCCGCTGCCCCACCTGCGGCGGCTCGGGCTTCGAGCATGTGGAGATGCAGTTCCTCAGCGACGTGTACCTGCGCTGCCCCGACTGCGACGGCCGCCGCTACCGCGCCGAGATCCTGGAAGTGCACCTCGACCGGCAAGCCGCCGACGGCAGCTGGCGCACCCTGAGCGTGGCCGACGTGCTGGAGCTCACCGTCAGCGAAGCGGCCGAACTCTTCCGTAGCGACCGCGAGGTGCTGCGCGTGCTGCAGCCGCTGGTGGACGTGGGCCTGGAGTACGTCAAGCTCGGCCAGCCCGTGCCCACGCTGTCGGGCGGCGAGGCCCAGCGCTTGAAGCTCGCCGGCTTCCTGGCCGAGGCGGCCAAGAGCGCCACACCCAGCAAACAGTCGTTGGCGCGCAAGGGCACGCTGTTCCTGTTCGACGAGCCCACCACCGGATTGCACTTCGATGACATCGCCAAGCTGATGCGCGCCTTCCGCAAGCTGCTGGACGCCGGGCATTCGCTCTTTGTGATCGAACACAACCTCGACGTGATCCGCTCGGCCGACTGGATCGTGGACCTCGGCCCCGAAGGTGGAGAGGCTGGCGGCGAGGTCGTGTGCACCGGCACGCCCGACGACGTGAAGGCGCATGCGCAGTCGCACACCGGCCGGGCGCTGCGCGAGTACGAAGCCGCGCTGGGCCTGGGCGATACGAAAGCGCAAGAGGGCGCCCCGCTGCAGACCCTGGTGCGTGCGCGCCGCGCCGCCGTGCAGGTCAACGGTGCGGACGCCATTCGTATCGTCAACGCCCGCGAGCACAACCTCAAGGCCCTGAACGTGGACATCCCGCGCGGCAAGTTCAGCGTGGTCACCGGGGTGTCGGGCTCGGGCAAATCGACGCTGGCCTTCGACATCCTCTTCAACGAAGGCCAGCGCCGCTACCTCGAATCGCTCAACGCCTATGCGCGTTCCATCGTGCAGCCGGCGGGCCGGCCCGAGGTGGATGCCGTCTATGGCATCCCGCCCACCGTGGCCATCGAGCAGCGCCTGAGCCGCGGCGGGCGCAAGAGCACGGTGGCCACCACCACCGAGGTCTACCACTTCCTGCGCCTGCTGTATGTGAAACTCGGCGTGCAGCACTGCGTGCACGACGGCGCCGAGGTGCGCCCGCAAACGCCCGAATCCATCGCCGCCCAGCTGCTGCGCGACCACAAGGGCCAGCACGTGGGCCTGCTGGCCCCGCTGGTGGTGAACCGCAAGGGCCTCTACACCGACCTGGCCAAGTGGGCCAAGGCGCGCGGCCACACCCACCTGCGCGTGGACGGCGAATTCGTGCCCGTGGCCCCCTGGCCCAAGCTCGACCGCTTCAAGGAACACACCATCGAGCTGCCGGTGGGCGACCTCGTGATCCGCGCCGACAACGAAGCCGAACTGCGCGAGCTGCTGGGCCGCACGCTCGAGCTGGGCAAGGGCGTGATGCACCTGCTCGCCCCGCTCGACGGCCTGAAGGACGCGATGGCCGCAGGCCGTTCCACGGCCCGCATCGGCCAGGTGAAGGTGTTCTCCACCAAACGCGCCTGCCCGGTGTGCGGCACCAGCTACCCCGAGCTCGACCCGCGCATGTTCTCGTACAACTCCAAGCACGGCTGGTGCACCGACTGCGTGGGCACCGGCGTGCAGCTCACGCGCGAGCAGCGCCGTGCGCTGGACGACACGCGCCGCGACGATGACAAGGGCCGCGAGCAGACCTTCGCCGAGCCCGAGGTGGAAGACGTCTCCGACCAGCCCTGCGGCACCTGCGGCGGCGCGCGCCTGAACCCGGTGTCGCTGGCCATCCGATTCCGGGGGGAGTCGATCGCACAGATCGCCGCCCGCCCGGTGGCCGAGGCACGCCGCTGGGTCGAAGCCCTGGCCCTGGAAGGCCGCGAGGCCGCGATTGCGCGCGACCTGGTGAGCGAGATCCGCAGCCGGCTGGAGTTCCTGGAAGACGTGGGCCTGGGCTACCTCACGCTCGACCGCGCCGCGCCCACGCTGAGCGGCGGCGAAGCCCAGCGCATCCGCCTGGCTGCGCAGCTGGGCTCCAACCTGCAGGGCGTGTGCTACGTGCTGGATGAACCCACCATCGGCCTGCACCCGCGCGACAACCACATCCTGCTCGACGCCCTGCACAAGCTCGGCGAACAGGGCAACACCCTGGTGGTGGTGGAGCACGACGAAGACACCATCCGCCGCGCCGACCACATCATCGACATCGGCCCCGGCGCCGGCAAGCGCGGCGGCCGGCTCATCGCCGAAGGCACGGCCGAGCAACTGGCCGCGCATGCCGATTCCCTCACCGGGCGCTTCCTCTCGCGCCCGCTGGTGCACCCGCTGCAGCCGCGCCGCGCGGTGGACCGCCATGCGCCCAAGCTGTCCTTGCGCGGGGCCTCACTGCACAACCTGCGCGGCATCGACGTGGAGGTGCCGCTGCACCGCCTCGTGGCCGTCACCGGCGTGTCGGGCTCGGGCAAGTCCACGCTCGCGCGCGACGTGCTGCTGGCCAACGTGCAGGCCGTGGTGAACAGCCGCGGCAAGGGCCTGCCCGCCTGGATCGGCTGCACTGGGCTGGACGGCTGGGAGCACGTGGACCGCGTGCTCGAAGTGGACCAGACGCCCATCGGCAAGACGCCGCGCTCGTGCCCCGCCACCTACGTGGGCTTCTGGGATGTGATCCGCAAGCTCTTTGCCGACACCCTGGAAGCCAAGGCCCGCGGCTACGGGCCTGCTCGGTTCTCCTTCAACACCGGCGACGGCCGCTGCCACGCCTGTGAAGGGCAGGGCATGCGCACCATCGAGATGAGCTTCCTGCCCGACGTGAAGGTGCCCTGCGACGTGTGCCACGGCGCGCGCTTCAACCCTGAAACCCTCGCCGTCACCTGGCGCGGCAAAAGCATCGGCGACGTGCTGGCCATGGAGGTGGACGAGGCGGTGGACTTCTTCGCCTCTATGCCCCACATCGCCCACCCGCTGCAGTTGCTGAAGGACGTGGGCCTGGGCTACCTCACCCTGGGCCAGCCTTCACCCACCCTGAGCGGCGGCGAAGCCCAGCGCATCAAGCTGGTGACGGAGCTGAGCAAGGTGCGCGACGACGTGACCCGCCGCGGCAGGACTTTTGACCCCCAGACGCCGATGGCGTCGCCCCCCGAGGGGGACCGCCCGCTTGGGGCGGCCCGGCGCGGGCTGCCCCCGCACACCCTCTACGTGCTGGACGAACCCACCGTGGGCCTGCACATGGCCGACGTGGAAAAGCTCATCCGCGTGCTGCACCGCCTGGTGGACGGCGGCCACAGCGTGGTGGTGATCGAGCACGACCTCGACGTCATCGCCGAAGCCGACTGGATCCTCGACCTGGGCCCCGAAGGCGGCGTGGGCGGCGGCCAGGTGGTGGTGGCCGGCACACCGGAAGACGTGGTGGCCGCCGGCAGCCACACGGGGCGGGCGCTGGCGCCGGTGTTGGCGCGAGCCACCACGCGTTGAGCGGCGACGAAGGCTGTACCGCGTGCGGCGCCGTGTGGCGTCAAAGACGCGACGTCGAGTTCACGAGTGCGTTCAACCCCACTGCCGCCGTCGTCCTCCACACCCGGCTCACCTGCCCACTCAGTGGCGTGGCCTGCGGGTTGATCTCCACCACCGGCACGCCACGCGCCAATGCCTGCGCCGGCAAGCCGGCGGCGGGGTGGACGAGGCCGGAGGTGCCCACCACCAGCAGCAGGTCGCAGGTGGCCACGGCGTCCAGGGCCGCCTGCCAGGGGCCTGGGGGCAGCGCTTCGCCGAACCACACCACGCCGGGGCGCAGGGGGGCGCCGCAGTGGCCGCAGGCCGGTGGGGGGATGCGCAGCTCGGGTTGCCACTCCGGGGCCTGTGGTGCCAAAGGCTCCCTCGGTGGGCGGCCGCAGGCAAAGCAGCGGGGGGCGAAGAGGCTGCCGTGCACGTGGATCACGTCGGGGCTGCCGGCGCGTTCGTGCAGGTCGTCCACGTTCTGGGTGACGATGCGCAGGCCGCTCCGGTGCCGGGCCCAGCGGGCCAGGGCCAGGTGGCCGGCGTTGGGTTGGGCTTGGCGCACGAGGTGGGCGCGCCATTGGTACCAGGCCCACACCAAGGCGGGGTCGCGCTCGAAGGCTTCGGCGGTGGCCAGGGTTTCGGGGTTGAAGCGGGCCCACAGGCTTTTGGGCGTGTCGCGGAAGGTGGGCACGCCGCTTTCGGCCGACATGCCCGCGCCGCTGAGCACGCAGGGGCGTTGGGC
>NZ_JBKBVU010000177.1:0-6438 GCF_046289365.1 Caldimonas sp.
GGTAATTCGAACCCCATCGGGTGTGTAGATAGCAGGGAGACGGCACAGTGAACTGGGCCAACTACGACGACGTGCTGGCCCAGATGCGCAGCATCGGCCTGCTGGTGGACCACCTGGAGGTGGGACGCCTGATGCGCTGCAAGGTTGACGGCGACCGGGAAAAGCGGGGCTGGTACAGCCTGCACGAGCTGACGCTGGACGGTGGAGACACCGTACTGGTGGGCAGCTTTGGCGTGTGGCGCGGGGCCGAGAACAACAGCCAGAAGGTCGAGCTGCGGCGCAACAGCCTGAATGCCGAGCAGCGCGCCGCGCTGAAGGCCCGCATCGCGGCAGACATGAAAGCGGCCGAGGGCCGGCGCAAGGCCGAGGCCAGCCGCGCTGCCCTGCGGGCGCAGAAGATGTGGGAGCTGTGCGGCCGCGAGGGCGACAGCGCCTACCTGCGCCGCAAGGGCGTGCAGGGACACGGGGTGCGCTACTCTCCGCGCGGGGCGGTGGTGATTCCGATGCTGGACACCTCTAGCCGCATCCATGGCCTGCAGGTCATCCACCCAGCGCCTCGGCACGGGCGGGACAAGGACTTCTGGCCGGCCGGCCTGGCCAAGCAGGGGCGCTTCTTCCACATCGGCCCGCAGCCCACCACCGTGCTGCTGGTGGCCGAGGGGTACGCCACCGCGGCCAGCCTGTTCGAGGCCTCCGGCTGGCCGGTGGCCGTGGCGTTTGATGCGGGCAACCTGCTGCCGGTCTGCCAGGCACTGGCCAAGCGCTACCGGGGCGTCAAGATCCTGGTCTGCGCCGACGACGACTACCTGACCGAGGGCAACCCGGGCGTCAGCAAGGCCCAGGCGGCCGCGCTGGCGGTGGGGGGCGCCTGGATGGCGCCGACCTTCACCGTTGACCGCGGGGGCCGCAAGCTCACCGACTTCAACGACCTGCATGCGCTGGAGGGGCTGCACGTGGTGCGGGCCCAGGTGGAAACCAAGCTCCGGCAGCTTGGCTGGCTGGCGGCCGCGGCCGCTCCGGTCGCCGCGCCCAAGGGGGGCGGGGCGGCCGATGATGGCGACGATTCGCTCAAGCCCATCGAGTCGGTGGATGAGCTGCTGGAGCGCTTCAGCCTGGTGTATGAGCTGAGCGAGACAGTGTTCGACCACAGCGAGCACAAGCTGGTGCCGCTGTCGAGCATGCGCAACCTGTGCACCAGCCGGATGATCCACCGGGCCTGGATGGAGAGCCCGGCCAAGCGCATCGTGCGGGCGGACGAGGTGGGCTTTGACCCGGCCGGGACGGACGGCCGCATCAAGTGCAACCTGTGGGGCGGATGGCCCACGCGGCCGAAGGCGGGCGACTGCTCCACGCTGATCGACCTGCTGCAGTACCTGTGCAGCGCAGAGCCGAACGCGGCCGAGGTGTTTCAGTGGGTGATCCGCTGGTTGGCCTATCCGGTGCAGTACCCGGGCACCAAGATGAAGACGGCGCTCGTGTTCCACGGCCCGCAGGGCACCGGCAAGAACATGTTCTTCGAGGCCTACAAGGCGATCTTTGGACCCTACGGGCGCGTGATCGACCAGGCCGCCGTGGAGGACAAGTTCAACGACTGGGCCAGCCGCAAGCTGATTCTGATCGCGGATGAGGTGGTGGCTCGGCAGGAGCTGTACCACATCAAGAACAAGCTCAAGGGTCTGGTGACGGGCGACACGATCCGCATCAACCCCAAGAACGTGGGCGCCTACGAGGAGGCGAACCACGTCAACATGATCTTCCTGTCCAACGAGGTGCTGCCGGCCGTGCTGGAGCGCGACGACCGCCGCTACTGCGTGGTCTGGACGCCGGAGAAGATGGACCCGGCGTTCTACGAGTCGGTCAAGATCGAGATCGACAACGGCGGCATCGAGGCGCTGCACGACTATCTGCTGCGCGTGCCGCTGGGCGACTTCAAGCCCTGGACGCTGCCGCCGCTGACGCAGGCCAAGCGCGAGCTGATCGACGCCAGCATGGGCAGCACCGAGCGCTTTGTGGGCGAGTGGCTGGAGCAGATGCTGCCGCTGCCGGTGTGCGCGTGCCGGTCGGAGGATCTGTACGACGCCTTCCGGTTCTGGTGCGGGCGGCACGGCGCCAAGGGGCCGCAGCTGGGCCTGTTCGTGGCAGAGGCGGTCAAGCGCTGCCGCGGTACCAAGGACCGGCGCCGCCACTACCGCATGGGCGGCCCGTCCACGCAGCAGAGCACGGTGGTGTTTCCGCAGGGGGTGGACACCGGCCAGGACATCCGAGAGCTGTCCCGGCAGATCGACAACTTTGCCGATTCGGTGAAGGCCTGGAAGCAGGCGGACTTCCGCGCCGGGGGTGTCGAATGAGCCGCCGCGCCCTGGTTTGCCCGCAAGTGTGCAGGGTGGGTTGCACAGTGTGCAGGGTACCCTGCACGCCGAAAAGCCATGCACGACAAGGCTTTGCGCAAAGTGTGCAGGGTGTGCAGGCCCTACGTGCGCGGACGCGCGTGAGTGCGTTGCGCCAGTGGGCGAAGCAAAAAACAAGTGAATCGCGCGCACGTGGTTTATACCATGCACACCCTGCACACTTGAAAAAAACGACGATAGGTCAATGGTTTAGAGCGTGCAGGGTGGGGTTTACCACTATGCACGCGCGGCTGCACACCCTGCACACCCGCCCGATTTCCGGCTTTGGAGTGCCCATGCCCGAGAAAACCTTCCGCTGCTTCCCGGAGGATGCGGCGCTGTTTCGCCAGGTCATCAAGGCCTGGCCGGAGTTGGACGCCACGGTGCGCGGCCTGCAGGCGCAGGGGATGTTCCCAGGGCTGCGCGCGGTGCAGATCACGCTGCAGGGCGACGAAAAGACGCTGGCCAAGGGGTTGGCCGCCCTGCTGCCAGAAAACCCGCCCAGCGGCCCGGAATCGGCCGCGCCGGGCCCGGATGCGCAGGGCAGGGGGGTGTGATGGGTCTGCCGCCGTTCAAGCCGTTCATGACGCGCACCGAGTTCGCGGCGCACATTGGCGTGGCCAAGTCCTACGTGACCAAGCTGGGCCACCAGGGCCGGCTGGTGATGGGGCAGGGCGACAACGCCGAGCGCATCGACGTGGCGGCCACCAAGGCGCTGCTGGCCGATACCACCGGGGCCCCGGCGCGTGCGGCCGTGGTGACGCCGGCCTTTGGCGATGCGCGCGAGGCGCGCGAGCACTACCAGGCCGAGATGGCCCGGCTTGACTATGAGGAGCGCTGCGGCCGCCTGCTGCCGGCCGAGGAGGTGCGCAGCCTGGTGGCCGGCGCTGCCACGGCGCTGCGCACGCGCCTGGAGCTGTTGCCCGACACGCTGGCGCCGCGCCTGGCCGCGACGGCCGACGAGGCGCAGGTGCGCGCGGTGCTGGCCGGCGAGATCGAGGCGGCGCTGGCCGAGCTGGCCCACCAGCTGGGCAAGGTGCCGGCCCGGGGGGCGGTGTGATGGGGGCCGCGGATCTGTTGATGGTGCAGCCGGCCTACGCCGACGCGGCCGAGGTGGTGGGCGCCGCCCTGGCGCGCGGCCTGGCGCCGCGCAAGCCGCTGACGGTGAGCCAGTGGGCCGATGCGCACCGCCGCCTGTCCAGCAAGGGCAGCGCGCAGCCGGGCATCTGGCGCACGGACAGCAACCCGCCGCTGCGCGAGCCGATGGACTGCATGAGCGCGCGCCACCCGGTGCGGGAGGTGGCGCTCAAGTTCCCGATCCAGTTTGGCAAAGCGCTTGCGCTGGATACGCCGATTCCAACGCCTGCAGGCTGGACAACCATGGGCGACATTGCGCCAGGTGATGTGGTGTTTGGTGATGACGGCCAGCCGGCCCGTGTTGTGGCGGCCTCTGAGGTGTTTCACGATCACCCGTGCTACCTGGTGCGTTTTTCTGACGGCAGCGAGGTGGTGGCAGACGCTGGCCACCGCTGGCAGGTGATCGACTTGCAGCGGCGCAACGAGGCGCGCAAGGAATTGAAGCGCCGGTCCGCGCTTGATGCCGATGGTGGTGTGGCGCGCAGGCGTGCCCCGGTTTCTGACGCATTGAAGGCGCATCAGATGGTGCTGACCACCGATGACCTGGCTGCGCGTGTGAAATGCCGTGGCCAGTCGCGCTACGCCATCGAGGTGGCCAAGCCTTTGGAGCTGCCGCCTGCAGTGTTGCCGATTGACCCTTACCTGTTGGGCCTCTGGCTAGGTGATGGCCACAGCCACTACGGCGCCATCACCACGATGGACGCCGAAATTGTGCAGGCCTTCGCGGCTTTTGATCCAAAGCCGCACACGCATCAGTCCAGCGGCCGTGCAGTGACATACGGGTTGCGAAATGGTTTTGGCTTGCTGTTGCGGCGGCTGGGTGTTCTGAAAAACAAGCACGTGCCGCTGCTGTACCTGCGGGCATCACGCGAGCAGCGCCTGGCGCTGTTGCAAGGGCTGATGGACACAGACGGCCATGCCGGCCCACGCGGCCACGTTGAGATCACCAGTTCCTACCCGGCCCTGGTGGACGGCATCGTTGAGTTGGTGTGTTCGTTGGGCTTCAAGCCGACCGTGGTTTGGCGCGGCACCAAAGGCCGGCCATCGGCTCGCATTACCTTTGCGGCATACCAGGGCAGCGATGTGTTCCGGCTGCCGCGCAAGCTGGCCAGCTTGTTGGCAGCGCCAAGCCAGCGCGGTGCCGACGCCGCTGGGCTGCGTTACATCACAGCCATTGAGCGAGTGGCCACGGTGCCTACGCGCTGCATTGCCGTGGACAACGCCAGCCACCTGTTCCTGTGTGGCCGCGCCATGATCCCGACGCACAACACCGAAATCGCCCTCAATGCCCTGGGCTACTGCATGGACCACAACCCCGGCCCGGTCATGGTGTGCCTGCCCGGCGAGGTGAGCATGAGCAAGTGGGTGGCGCAGAAGCTCAACCCCATGATCGACGAGACGCCCGCCGTGCGCGAGAGCCTGTCCAGCACGGCCAGCCGCGACGGCGCGAACCGGCGGGAGTTCAAGGACTTCAACGGCGGCCAGCTCTACATCGAGCACGCGGGCAGCCCGCAGCGGCTCAAGTCCACCACGGTGCGCACGCTCATCGTCGACGAGCTGGACGAGTTTGCCCAGTCCCTGCACACCGGCGACGACCCGGTGGAGATGCTCAACGGCCGCACCAGCGCCTTCCCCGGCACGTACAAGCGGCTCTACATCAGCACGCCCACGCTCAAGGGCGTCAGCCGCATTGGCGCCATGTACGAGGGCAGCGACCGCCGCCGCTACCACGTGCCGTGCCCGCACTGCGGCCACGAGCAGCCGCTGGAGTGGGCCGGGCTGCGCTGGGGCCCGCGGGTGGATGGCGTCATCACCGGCGTGTGGTACGTGTGCCGCGAGTGTGGTGCGCACATCGAGGAGCACCACAAAACCGCCATGATCCAGGCCGGCCGCTGGGTGCCGGAGGTGCCGGGCGCGCGGCGGCGCGGCTACCACATCAATGCGCTGTACTACCAGATCGGCCTGGGCCCGCGCTGGGCCGACCTGGTGGAAATGTGGTTGGACGCCCAGGGAGACCCGGCCAAGCTCAAGACCTTCGTCAATGACCGGCTGGCCGAGGAATGGGAGGACCCGGCCATGCGGGCCATCCGCCACAACGCGATTGCCGACCGGGCCGAGCAGTACCCGCTGCGCCAGGCGCCGCAGGGCGTGTGCGTGGTGACGGCGGGCGTGGACACGCAGGACAACCGCCTGGCGGTGCAGCTGGTGGGCTGGGGTGCTGGGCTGGCCTTCTGGGTGCTGGACTACGTGGAGCTGCCCGGCGACCCGGCGGATGAGGCCGTGTGGACCGCGCTGACCGAGCTGCTCAACCGCCCCATCCAGCGCGCCGACGGGGTGATGCTGCGCGTGGAGGCGGTCGACATCGACATGGGCGGCCACCGGACGGAGGCGGTCAAGGCCTACGTGCGCGACCGGCGCGTGCGGCGGCCGATGGCGTCGTTTGGTGCGGTGGCCAACACCGCGCCGGTGCTGGGCAAGCCCAAGGCCGCGGACGTGACCTGGCGCGGGCAGACGGACCGCAAGGGGGTGCACACCTACCAGGTGGGCACGGTGGCCGCCAAGCACTGGCTGTTTGGCCGCCTGTCCACCGACGCGGACAAGGCCCCGGAGGAGCGGCTGACGCACTTCAGCGCCGACCTGCCGCCGGAATACTTTGCCGGCCTGGTGAGCGAGACCTACAACCCCGCCAAGAACCGCTTCGAGAAGCGGCGCGGCGCCCGCAACGAGCCGCTGGACACCTGGGTCTACGCCTACGCGGCCGCCCACCACCCGGAGCTGCGCCTGCACCGCCTGACCCGTGGCGACTGGGCGGCGATCGAGGCGCGGCTGCAGCGGCAGCTGGGCGCCCCGGCGCCCGCCGACGGCGCGGCCGCACAGCCGGCCGCCGCCAATGCAAACACGGCGGCATTGCAGG
>NZ_JBKBVU010000178.1:0-6391 GCF_046289365.1 Caldimonas sp.
CCCCTTTTTTTCCTCTTTTTCCCCTTTCCCACCCTCCCCCCCCCCCCCCCGCCGCGTGCGGCGTCGGCCACCTGTTCAATGTGGCGCAGCATCTGCTTGTGCAGGCTGAAGGGGGCCATCAGCAGATGGCGCGGGGTGCGCACACGGGTGAGGCTGGCCAGTTGCTGGAACACCACGTCGGCATCGGCCGTCAACTCCGCATCGGCCGTGAGGCAGCCGATATCGGTGTACAGGCGGGCCGTCTTGGGGTTGTAGTTGCCGGTGGACAGATGGGCATAACGGCGCAGCACCGGGCCGCGGGCGCCCTCCTCGCGCCGCGTGACCAGCAGCAGCTTGGCGTGTGTCTTCAGACCCACGATGCCGTAGACCACCTGGGCACCCACCGCCTCCAGGCGCTCGGCCCAGTTGATGTTGGCCTCCTCGTCGAAGCGGGCCTTGAGCTCGACCACCGCCATCACCTCCTTGCCCCGGCGCGCGGCCTCGATCAGCAGGTCCATCAGCACCGATTCGCTGCCGGTGCGGTAGATCGTCTGCTTGATTGCCAGCACGTCCGGGTCATGGACGGCTTCACGCAGGAACTGCACCACCGGTTCGAACGACTCGAAGGGATGATGCAGCAGCACATCGCCACGCTTGAGGCGCTCGAACATCGACACCTGCCGCGGCAGATCGCGCGGCCAGGCCGGCTCGAAGGCGGGGAAACGCAGATGGGAGGCATCGGCCTGGTCGATGAGCTGGTTGAGCCGGACGAGGTTCACCGGCCCGTCCACCCGGTACAGTGCCGCCTCGGGCAGGCCGAACTGCCGCAGCAGGAAACCCGACAGCTCGGCCGGGCAGGTGCTGACCACCTCCAGGCGGATGGCCTGACCGAAGTGGCGGGTGGTGAGCGAAGATCGCAGCGCCTGGCGCAGGTTGGTCACGTCCTCCTCGTCGACCGCCAGGTCGGAGTCGCGCGTGACGCGGAACTGGGAGAAGGCCTCGACGCTGCGGCCCGGAAACAGCTCCTCCAGGTGTGCGCGGATCACGCTGGACAGCAGCACGAAGGCCTGCTGCCCGTCGGTCAGCTCCTGCGGCAGGCGGATCACGCGCGGCAGCACGCGGGGCACTTTGACGATGGCGATCGAGTTGTCGCGCCCGAAGGCGTCCTTGCCGCCGAGCTTGACGATGAAGTTCAGCGACTTGTTGGCCACCTGCGGAAAGGGATGGGCCGGGTCCAGCCCCAGGGGCACCAGCAGCGGGCGCACCTGGCGCTGGAAGAAGCGGTCCACCCAGCGCCGCTGGGCTTCGTTGCGCTCGGCATGGTTCAGGATGATGATGCCCTCGCGCTTGAGGGCGGGCATCACCTCCTGGTTGAACACCGCATACTGGTGGTCGATGAGCTCGTGTGCGGCCGCGGCCACCTCGGCCAGGTCGTGCTCCGACACTCCGCCGCCAGGCCGCCGGGCCGCCTCGAGGTAGTCGCCGAAGCGCACCTCGAAGAACTCGTCGAGGTTCGATGAGACGATGCAGATGTAGCGCAGCCGCTCCAGCAGCGGCACGTCCGGTCGCCGGGCCTGGGCCAGCACGCGGCGGTTGAACTCCAGGATGGCCCTTTCGCGGTTGAGCAGCTTCAGGCCGGTGGCGGGCATGCCGGCGGTCGTCGGCCCCGACGACACCCGCTCGATCGACAGGACGGGGGCGAAATCCGAATTCATTGATTCAGTATATGACCGGCGCGTGACGGCTCGACGACAGACGGGCCGCCCGATGGCGGCCGCAGCGGCCCTCAGGCCGGCACCGCAATACCGGACGGGTGCGTCCGTCCGCGCCCCTGCCGGGCAGCCCAGTCGAGGATCTCCAGGCGCCCATCCGCATGTTCCACCAAGGCCGTGAGGCTCTCCACCCAATCGCCGTCGTTCGCATAGAGCACCCCGTCGATGTCGCGCAGCTCGGCATGGTGGATGTGCCCGCACACGACCCCGTCGACACCCCGCCGGCGCGCCTCGCGGGCCAGTGCTTCCTCGAAGTCGCTGACATAGCTCACCGCCCGCTTGACCTTGAGCTTGAGGTACTTCGACAGCGACCAGTACGGCAGCCCCAGACGCGCGCGCAGCGAGTTGACGTGGCGGTTGAGCCTGAGCGTGAACTCGTAGAGCGAGTCGCCCAGGTAGGCGAGCCACTTGGCACACTGGATCACGCCATCGAAAAGATCGCCGTGGGTGATCCACAGGCGCCGGCCGTCGGCGGTCATGTGCACCCAGTCCTCGGCCAGGTCCACGCCGCCGAAGTTGTGCCCCACGTAACGGCGTGCGAACTCGTCGTGGTTGCCCGGGATGAAGATCACGCGCGTGCCCTTGCGGGCCTTGCGCAGCAGCTTCTGCACCACATCATTGTGGGCCTGCGGCCAGTACCAGTGGCGACGCAGTTGCCAGCCGTCGATGATGTCGCCCACCAGGAAGAGTGTCTCGCACTCCACCACCCGCAGAAAGTCCAGCAGCGCCGCGGCCTGGCAGCCCGGCGTGCCCAGGTGGATGTCGGAGATGAAGACGGTGCGCACCCTCAGTACGCCGTCGTCCCGATGCCCCGCCTGGGCCGAAGCGGCGGACTCGGCCCCGTCGGCGCCAAGCGCGCCCGCGGCCGCACGGGCTGCGTGCGACTGAAAGAACTCGGTGGGCGGGATCCATCGCATGGACCCACATCGTGACGTGACGCCGTGACGCCGCCGCGTCAGGGCCGTGACACTCCGATGAACACACGCTACTCGATCATGTCGAAGCCCTGGGCCTCCACCTGCACGAAGGCGCGTGTCATCTCGGCCACGGCCCGGTAGACCCGGGCCCGGGGGTGTGCGGCCAGGGCGTCGCACAGAGCCTCGGCCCATGGTTGCACATGGGTGCGGAAAAAGCGTCTTTGCTGTTCCAGGTTGCACACCGCCGCATCCTCGCCGGCGATGAGATAGCGCATCACCTCGAACACATAGGCCACGTGGTCCTCGGTCTCGCCGCGGGCCTCGTCGCGGGTCAGGCCCAAAGCCGCCAGGTCCTGCCGCAGCGCCACGAGCGGCTTTTCGTTGAGGAAGCCGGCCAGGTAGTACGAGCCGTAGAGGAACACCTCGGGCTTGCCCACGCCCTGGAAGAGCGCGTCGTACTCGTCGGCCACCTCGGCCGGCGTGCTCTGGCGCAGCGCGGCCACCAGCGCCTCCCAGGGCTGCTGCAGGAAGGCGCCCTCGACCGGCGCCTCGGTCACGGCCACCGCAAACTGCCGCAGCAGCCTCTCGTCGGGAGCTGCCATGTACAGCCTGGACAGCACACCGTACATCTCGGCACGCGCCAGCTCCTCGGCGTCGTCAGGTGCCGCAAAGGCGATGGCCGTGGTGCTCATAGGTCGGTGATCCTCACTTCGTCGGACTGGCTGTACAGGTCGATCACACGGCAGTCGCCGCACATGCGCAGCCGCTCCAGCGCCGCCCCTTGGAAAGCGGCATGGCCGGCCAGCTTGCCGATCATCAATTCCACCGCCTTGAGCGTGCCGAAGGGCTTGCCGCAGCGCACGCAGCGATAGGGCTCGACCTCATGCAGCACCCGGGCCTGCTTGCGCGCCTTGCCCGCCTCGGCCAGCCACAAGCGCGGCTGCAGCGTGATGGCCCGCTCGGGGCAGGTGGTCTCGCACAAGCCGCACTGCACACAGTGCTTCTCGATGAAGCGGAGCTGGGGCCGCTCGGGGTTGTCGGCCAGGGCGCCCTCCGGGCAGGCCCCCACGCAGCTCAGGCACAGGGTGCACTTGTCGGTGTCCACCACCACGGTGCCGAACGGCGCGCCCGCCCGGGGCAGGGCAATCTCGTCCACGGGCTGCGGCGCCTGGGCCAGCAGGTGATCGAGGGCCAGCTCCAGCGTGACGCGCTTGTCGGCCTGGGTGGCAAAGCCCGCCGGCTGCCGCACCGTGCGGGCGGCCGGCACGCGCAGGGCCTGGTCCAGGGCCGCCAGGTCGCGCGCATCACGGGCCTCGATCAGCGCCACCGGCGTGCCGTCGAAGCCCAGGCCCTTGAGTATCGCGTTGGCCAGGGCCGCCTGCGCCGCCAGCGCCTCGCGGTATTCGGGCGCCTCCTCATCGGTCAGCAGCACCCAGACATGGGCCGCCCCGTAGGCGAAGGCGGCCAGCCACAGGTCCAGCCCCACGCTGGCGGTGTGCCACACCGCCACGGGCAGCACCCGGGCCGGCACGCCCCGGAGCGTCCCGTCCACCCGCGCGGCCCGGCCCAGGTCCTCCACCAGCCGGGCGCCCGCCCCCTCGCTGTGCAGCAGCAGGGCCGGGCTGCGGCCGCCGGCCTTCAGGTAAGTCGAGATCAGTGTGCGCAGCCGACGGCCCTGGTCCACCGTGTCGGGGTAGGCATAGGCCAGGGCCCCGCTGGGACACACCGTGGTGCAGGCCCCGCAGCCCACGCACAGGTGCGGCTCGACGAAGATGCCGCCTCCATCGTGAATCTCGGAGCGGATGGCGCGAGCCGAGCAGACCTCCACGCAGGCGTTGCAGCCCAGCTTCTCGTTGCGGCTGTGGGCGCACAGCTTGCGCTTGTACTGGAAGAACCTGGGCTTCTCGAACTCGCCCACCCGGTCCTTCAGCGTGAGCACGGCCTGCAGCACACGCGCCTCGTCGCGTCCTGCGTGCACATAGCCCTGCGGCGGCTGGTGCATCGCCAGGCGGGGAGTGTCCCCCAGGTCGAGCACGAGATCGAAGGTCTCTGAGACGGTCTGGGCCTCGCGCTGGAAGTCGATCGCCCCGGCCGCTTCGCACACGCGCACGCAGGCGCGGTGGGAACGGCAGCGGTCCAGGTCCACCTGATAGCTGAAGTCGATGGCCCCCTCCGGGCACACCTCGATGCAGGCGTTGCAGCGGGTGCACAGCTCCAGGTCGATGGGGTTGTCGCTGGTCCAGCTCGCCTCGAAGGCGCCCAGCCAGCCGCGCAACCCGACGAGCCGCCCGGCATGGACGGCCTGGGCGCGGCGCTGCGGCAGCGCCCCGCCACGCCCTTCCACCAGCACCGTCACCTCCAGCGCATCGGCCAGCAGCAAGGCCGCGCGCTGCGCCGCCTCGGCAGGGCCCACCACGAGGCAGCGCCCCGCACTGCGGTAGCTCACCGTGGGCACCGGGGCCGGGTCGGGCAACTGCGCCGCCGCGATCAGGGCGGCCAGCTTCGGAGTGGCCTGTGTCGCATCGCGGGACCATCCGGCCGTCTCGCGGATGTTGACAAAGCGGATCGGCCGTTCGGCCAGCGGCCGGGCGCCCTCAGTCGCTTCGTTCAGCTCCAGGAAGAGCCGGCTCTCCTGGGTGCAGGCCACGAGCAGCTCCTCGCCGCTGCGGGCCGCCCGCTGGAAGGCTCCGGCCTCGCGCCGGCACAGCACGGTGTGAGCCGACAGGTCGGCCTCAACGCCCGCCTGGCCCAGCGCCCGGTTCAGGGCCGCCTCGTCCAGGGGCATCGTGCGATTGCAACTGCAGATCAGGGTTTTCATCGTGGGCTGGCTCACGGCCCGCATCGACGGCGGGCTCCGACGTGGCCGGATCCGGACACTGTGTCACGTTGCCGCCATCGGCGCCATTGGGCTTTGCCTCGGGCCTTTCCACTGGCGTGCGCTCCTCGCGCCACAGCCCCAGGGCCTGCGCCTGCACCATGCGGCGCAGCACCGCCTGCGGCACCGGGGTGAACTGGGTGTAGTCCTCGATGTAGACGTCCAGGCCGTCCATCCGGTTGAAGTGCGGGTCGCTGAAGAGTTTTTTCAGCGCCGCGTGCCGCACCGTCTGGTCGACGTCGGGGGCCATGAAGCGCGAGACGTCCGCGCCCGGGTCCAGCCGCTGCACGTCCTCCAGCGTGGGCGGTGGCGAGGCGGGTGCCGCGGCGGGATCGTCGGCAGGTGGAGGGACTTCGGCCGGCACGGCCGCTGGCGGCCCGGACGCCGCGGCATCGGGCAGCAGCGGCTGCACCGGCCCTGCGTCCGGCTGAGCCTGGCCGGCCTGGGCCTTGCGGCGCGACCAGCGGGCAAGGAAGCCTTCGTCAGCCATCGTGCGCTCCCGGGTCACGCCGGCCGGGCCCCAGGAAGGAAGCCGGGCGCTGGCGCTTCTTGGGTTCGGGCCGGTAATGCTCGTCGGTGTAGGCCTGCAGCCAGACCGCCACCTCGGCCTGCAGCGGCACGTTGTCCACCCGCTCCTGCGCATCGAGCCAGCGACGCACCGCTTGGCGCAGCCGTACGTTGAAAGCCGAATCCGCTTCGGCCAGCGGCTCGGCCAAGTTGTTGAGGTAGTGGGAGTGACAGAAGTGATGCCGGGCGTCGGGCAGGACCGCAGCCACTGCTTCCGGCAAGCCTTTCTGCTTGTCGCTCAAGACGGCCAGAATCAATGGGCGATGTTCGATACGGAATAG
>NZ_JBKBVU010000179.1:0-6377 GCF_046289365.1 Caldimonas sp.
TGTGGATGACCCCTGACGAGATCCGCGCCAGCCGCGAGCGGCACCGCAGCCCGCTGGTGCTGCGGTGCATGGAAGACTACCTGGCGGGCAGGCGCTACCCCCTGGAGCTGCTCACGGTGGACCCGACCGTCTATGCCCCCGAGATCAAGGTGAGGACACCATGACGCGCAAGTCGCGGGTGGTGGTGGGCCTGTCCGGCGGCGTCGATTCGGCCGTGAGCGCCTGGCTGCTCAAGCAGCAGGGCCATGAGGTCGTCGGCATCTTCATGAAGAACTGGGAAGACGACGACGACAACGAGTACTGCTCTTCGAACATCGACTTCGTCGATGCCGCCTCGGTGGCCGACGTGATCGGCATCGAGATCGAGCACGTGAACTTCGCGGCCGAGTACAAGGACCGCGTGTTCGCCGAGTTCCTGCGCGAATACCAGGCCGGGCGCACGCCCAACCCCGACATCCTGTGCAATGCCGAGATCAAGTTCAAGGCCTTCCTAGACCATGCCCTGCGGCTGGGCGCCGAGAAGATCGCCACCGGCCACTACGCCCGCGTGCGCGAGCGCGACGGCCGCTTCGAGCTGCTCAAGGGCCTCGACCCGGCCAAGGACCAGAGCTACTTCCTGCACCGGCTGAACCAGGCGCAGCTGGGCAAGACGCTCTTCCCCGTGGGCGAACTGCACAAGACCGAGGTGCGCCGCCTCGCTGCGGAGATCGGCCTGCCCAATGCGAAGAAGAAGGACTCCACTGGCATCTGCTTCATCGGTGAGCGGCCTTTCCGCGAGTTCCTCAACCGCTACCTGTCCAACACGCCGGGTCTGATCAAGGATGACCGCGGCCGCGTGCTGGGCGAACACGTGGGCCTGAGCTTCTACACCCTGGGCCAGCGCAAGGGGCTGGGCATCGGAGGCGTCAAGGACAAAGGCGCTCCACGCGGCGGCGGCGATCACGCCCCCTGGTTCGTCGCGCGCAAGGACCTGGCGACCAACACGCTGTATGTGGTGCAGGGCCATGACCATCCCTGGCTGCTTTCGCACCGCCTCGTGGCCGCTGATGCAAGCTGGACGGCGGGCGAGCCGCCCGAGCCCGGGGCATATGCGGCCAAGACACGCTACCGCCAGAGCGATGCGCCGTGCACGCTGGCGGGCCTCGAAGGCCCCCGCTTCACGCTCGACTTTGCGCAGGCCCAGTGGGCCGTCACGCCGGGGCAGTCGGCCGTGTTGTATGACGGCGAGGTGTGCCTGGGCGGCGGGGTGATCGACGCCGTGCCGGACTGACGCGCCCTGGCCTCAGCGTGGCGTGCCAAGGTTCTGCGTCCAGTACCAGCCGTAGCGGCTGCTGGGGTTGCGTGCGCAGGCCAGGCCCATGTCGCGGAAGTTCGGGTTCATGAGATTGGCGCAGTGGCCCTCGCTGGACATCCAGCCATTGATCACGCTTTGCGCCGAGGTGTAGCCCGCTGCAATGTTCTCGCCCGCGCGGCTCCAGGTGTAGCCGGCGGCCGTGATGCGCTGGCTGAAGGTGCGTCCGTCGAGGCTGGTGTGGCTGAAGTAGTTGTTGTCGGCCATGTCCCGGCTGTGGCCGTAGGCGGCTGTGGTCAGCGCGGCGCTCCAGTTCAGCGGTGTGGTGGCCGCAAAGCGGCCGCGGCTGCCGCAGGTGGCGCCGGTGGCGCGGCGCTCATTCACCAGACGCAGCAGCTCGGCCTGAAAGTTTGGCAGGCCGCAGGTGATGTCCACCGAAGGAGCCGGAGCGGGCGTGGGCGCGGGGGCTGCGGGCGGGTCTGCCGGTGCAGGGGCGCTGGTCTGCGTGGAAGAGGACTCGCTGGGCGCCCCGGGTGCATCGTCGCTGCCACCGCCGCCACAGGCCGACAGGGCCACTGCGGCTGCGGCCAGGCAGGCCACCCGGATCGACACGAGGGAGAGCATCGAACTTGGCGCGACGGGCATCGGGTTGTCTGGCAAGACGCAAAGCGCGCATCTTGGCGCGAAACTCTTCGTCCAGGGATAACCAATTGCAACCGCGCGTGTGGATGTCACAACAGGAAGGTCGCGTCATATGTCAGCAGCATGACGGCAGATGACCCCACAACGCCCCCGAAAGAGGGAGGAGGCGTTGACCGCACACGCGCATAATCGTGAAGATCTGCACAATGCCGGCCCCTGGCCCACCGGGTTCCCCCCCCAACGTGGTGCGCCTGCTGCCCGGGCCGTCCTCCTCGAGTCCTCCATGAAGCTTCGTCGCTGCCTTGCCGTGTTCTCCTCTTGCCTGGGGCCGCTTCTGTGGTTCGGCACAGCCCAGGCCCAGAGCGCGTCGGTCCATGGTGGGGCAGCGATGGTCCAGGTCCGGCCCTTCGGCGACGTCGCCGTGCGTCCGCAGCGCGAGGCGCCGGCGGCCGTGGTGGCGCGTAACCAGGCCCGGGTGGCGGCCGAGGTGGCGGGCACGGTGCTGCGCTGGCGGGTGGACGCGGGCGCCAGCGTGCGCCGCGGTGACCTGCTGGCCGAGATCGACCCCACCGACTTCCGTTTGGAGCGCGACCGTGCCCAGGCGGCGCTGCAGGCCACGCTGGCGCGGGTGAGCCTGGCGCAGACGCAATTGCAGCGCACACGCGAGCTGGTGGCCCAGAACTTCCTGTCGCAGGAGGCGCTGAACCAGCGCGAGACCGAGCTCAAGCTCATGCAGGCCGAACTCGCCGCCAATCGGGCGCAGTTGGCCACGGCCGAGCGGGCCCTGGCGCGCACGCGCATCACGGCGCCGTTTGCGGCCACGGTGAGCCAGCGCCTGGCCCAGGCGGGCGAGTACGTGGCGCCCGGCACGGTGCTGTATGTGCTGACCGAGACCGGCGCGGTCGAGGTGAGCGCCCAGGTGGCGCCCGACGACGTGGCGGGGCTGCGCTCGGCGGGCGACCCGCGCTTCGACGCTGGAGGCGGACGCACCGTGGCGCTCAAGCTGCTGCGCGTGGCCGGTGCGGTGACGGCGCCCGCGCGCACGGTGGAGGTGCGCCTGGCCCCGCAGGAGGCCGTGCTGCCGGGCACCGAGGGGCGCCTGCTGTGGACCGAGGATCGTGCGCACCTGCCCCCGGCGCTGATCGTGCGGCGCGAGCGCCGCCTGGGCGTGTTCACGGTGGCCGAGGGCCGGGCCCGCTTCGTGCCGTTGCCTGGCGCCCAGGAAGGCCGGGCAGTCGCGGCGACGCTGCCGGCCGACACGCCGGTGGTCATCAGCGGCCAGGCCACCCTGCAGGACGGCACCCCGGTGAGCATCGAGCGATGAAGCTGCTGGCCGCCCTGATCCGCAACCACCCGCTGGCCAACGTCACCTTCGTGGTGGTGCTGGTGCTGGGGGCGCTGAGCTACCTCTCGATGCCGCGCGCGCAGGACCCGGAGATCAACTTCAACTGGGTGAGCATCATCACGACCCTGCCCGGCGCGTCGGCCGAGGACGTCGAACGCCTGGTCACCAACCCGCTGGAAGACGGCATCAAGGGCGTGGCCGACGTGCGCTTCGTCGTCAGCAGCAGCCGCGAGAACGTCTCGAGCATCCTCGTGCGCTTCCGCGAGATCTCCGAGCGCACCTTCGACAAGCGCATTGCCGACCTGCGCCGCGAGATCCAGAACAAGGCCAACACCGAACTGCCCACCGAGGCCGAGGACCCGGTGGTGCTGGAGATCACCACCTCCAATGGATTTCCCACCGCCTCGCTGATGCTGCTGGGGCAGGCCGACGACGAGGTGCTGCGCCAGGCCGGCCGCCAGATCAAGCTCGACCTGGAGCGCATGGCCGGTGTGGACCAGGTGTATGCCTCGGGCCTGCGCGACCCCGAGATCCTGATCACCCCCGACAATGCCGCGCTGGTGGCGCGCGGCTTGAGCGCCACCGATGTGGCCGACGCGGTGCGCAGCGTCTTTCGCGACACCTCGGCCGGCACGCTCAAGACCGAAGGCGGGGCCTGGTCGGTCACCGTGCAAGGCATCGCTACCGATCCGCAGCGTCTGGCCGGCATCGTGGTGCGCAACCCGGCCAGGCCGCAGGCCACGGCGCGTCTGGACGAGGTGGCGCGCATCGAGCGCGCCCGCGCGCCGGCCGCCCAGCTCGCCAGCATGGATGGGCGCAGCGCCATCAGCCTGGCTGTGACCAAGAAGCCCGGCACCCACACCCTGGAGCTGGTGCAGCGGCTCCACGACTACATCGCCCAGCGCCAGGCGGCGCTGGCGGCCAGCGGCCTGACGTTGCTGCTCAGCGACGACCAGACCGTGCCCACGCGCGAGGCCATCGGCGTGATGGAGACCAACGCGCTGTTCGGCCTGGTCAGTGTGATGGGCATCTGCTGGCTGTTCCTGGGCTGGCGCATCGGCGTGCTCGTGGCCCTGGGCATCCCCTTTTCGCTGGCCGGCACGATGGTCGTGCTTGGCAGCCTGGGGCACACGCTCAACATCTCGGTGCTGCTGGGCCTGGTGATCGCGCTGGGCATGCTGGTGGACGATGCGGTGGTGGTCGTCGAGGCGATCTACTACCGCCTGCAGCGCGGGGCGGAAGCCTTCGAGGCCGCGATCGACGGTGTGCGCGAGGTCTTGGCGCCGGTGCTGTCGTCGGTGATGACGACGATGGCGGCCTTCCTGCCGCTGATGTTGCTGCCGGGCATCGTGGGCAAATTCATGTTTGTCATTCCCTTCGTGGTGACCCTGGCCTTGCTGATCAGCCTGGTCGAGGCCTTCTGGATGCTGCCCACCCATGTGCACGCGCTGAAACTGCGCCTGGACCAGCCCTCGCGGGCCCAGGCCTGGCGCAACGAGTTCAATCGCAGGCTGCGCCTGTGGTACGGGCGCAGCCTGGCAATGGTGCTGCGCCGCGCGGGCTGGTCGCTGGTGGTGGCCGCCGTGCTGGTGCTGGGGGCCGTGGGGCTGTTCTTCTCGGGCGCCGTGAAGGTGCAGTTCTTCGCCTTCGATCCGCTGCGGCTGTTCTACGTGAATGTGGACATGCCTTCGCAAGCCACGCTGGAGGAGACGCTGGCTGAAACCGAGGCGGTCGAGCAAGTGGTGCGCAGGCACCTGCAAGGCGTGGGGCCGCAGGGCGAGGCGCGCGCCGTCGTCTCGGTGGCGGGCATCAAGTTCACCGACACCGAACCGGTCTATGGGGATGCCTACGGCCAGGTGTCGGTGTCGCTGAACCCCCGCGGCGACGGCGGACGCGAAGTGAGCGAGGTCATCGAAGCCATGCGCGCCGAGGTGGAGGCGCTGCCCGGCCCTGGGCGCAAGAGCTTCACGCTGCTGTCGGGCGGGCCGCCCAAGGGCAAGCCCCTGAACGTGAAGGTGCGCGGCGACGACCCGGACGAGCTGCGCCGCGCCGCCGATGCGGTGAAGGCCATCGTGGCCGGTGTGCCCGGCGTGAAAGACGTCACCGACGACGACGTACCGGGCCGGCCCAAGCTCACGCTGCAGTTCGACCACGAGGCCCTGCGGCGCGCCGGGCTCGATGCGGCCTGGCTCGCGCGCATGCTGCGCATCCAGGTCGATGGCGAGATCGTGGCCTTCACCCGCGAAGGCGGTGACAAAATCGAGGTGCGCGTGCGTGGCCGCGACGACGCGCGCACCGACCCGGCGGCCCTGCTGGCCGAGCCGCTCACCTTGCCCAACGGCCAGGTCACGCGGCTCGACACCCTGATGACGACCAGCGTGGAGCCGGGCAAGGGCTTCATCCGCCACTACAACCTGAGGCGCACCATCACGGTGGAGGCCAACCTCGACGACCCCAAGGACAACCCCAAAGCCTTGAACACCGCCCAGGCCAACGCGCAGGTGCAGGCCGCCTGGCGCGAGGTGGCCCGCCAGTACCCGGGCATCGACCTGGAGTTCTCGGGCGAGCTGGAGGACATCCAGGAAAGCCTGGACGCGATGGGCCTGTTGTTTGCGCTGGGCGTGGGCCTGATCTTCCTGATCCTGGCCGCGCAGTTCGTCAGCTACTGGCAGCCCTTCATGATCCTAGTGACGGTGCCCTTGGCCTTCACCGGCGTGACGCTGGGTCTCGCGCTCACGCAAAACCCGCTGTCGCTGTACACGATGTACGGCGTGATCGCACTGACCGGGATTGCCGTGAACGCGGCCATCGTGCTGATTGATGCGGCCAACGAGCGCCGCGCGCGCGGCATGGGCACGATGCATGCCATCGTCTGGGCCGCACGCCGGCGGGTGGTGCCCATCCTGATCACCTCCACCACCACCATCGGCGGGCTGTTCTCGCTGGCCACGGGCCTGGGCGGCAAGAGCCTGCTGTGGGGACCGGTGGCCGCCAGCATCGTCTGGGGCCTGGCCTTCTCGACGCTGCTCACGCTCTACGTGGTGCCCTTGCTCTACCTCGTCTTCATGCGCCGGCTGGATCGCAAGCGGCCGGCGCACC
>NZ_JBKBVU010000180.1:0-6368 GCF_046289365.1 Caldimonas sp.
CAACCTATTCCCATCCGCCCCTCTTCGTCGGGTCGGCAACCCGGGGGGGTAAATTCCAGCTCCCACCACCCAATGGCCGGGGCAGAGACCGCAGCCAGCGGCTCAGCCCAACCCTCAGACGGCGACGACGTGCAAGCCAGGCCGGGGCACAGGGCGAGCCAGCAGGGATGGGGAGACATCGGACACCTCCGAAGCCATGGCAGGTGACGCGGCACGAGCCGCCAGCTTGTGGGCCAGCACCTCGCCCAGGCCCTCAGGCCCGGCGGGCAATTCGATCAGCGACTCATGCGCCGGCCCTCGGCGCTTGAGCAGGCGCAGCACCAGGGTCAAGGGCCGGCTGGCTTCCAGGGCCAGGCGCAGGGGGGCCGGCGAAGACTCGGCCTGCGCCGCCAGCGGCCGGAACACGAACACCGGCCGCCGCCCCTGCAGGCTGTGCACCTGCAGCCGCCGCAGCCCCGCCGCCTGCCCCCGCCCGGGGGGCAACCACAGCAGCACGGCCGCCACCTGGGCGCAGTGCAGCGCCTGTTCGGCCGCCCACAGGCGTTGTTCGGGCCGGGCCGTGTCCACCCAGACCATCGAGGCGGCCGTGAGCCCCGCCGCGCGCCAGCCGGGCAGATGGGGCGGCTCGGGCGGGCCGATGAAGAGCACGGCTTGTCCTTCCCCGCCTCGCGCCAAGACTCGCGACAAGGCCGGTGCCGTCAGCCGGCATTCCGCCAGCCCCCAGGCCGGCAGCAAGATCTCGCTCAGGCCCTGGCAAGGCCAGCCCCCACCGGGCAGCAAGGCATCCAGCGCGGCAAAGCCGGTGGGGCACGCCGGGGCCTCGCCGGCACCCGGCAAAGCATCGCCCTGCCAGACGGCGGCAGCCACCCCGGAGGGCAAGGACAGCGGATGCATGGTGTGGTCAATAACTGGATAAAAACACAGTATATGATCACAGATCCATGACCCATGCGTTCACCCATCCTGGCGGTCGGCCATGGCTTTTTCCGCGTTCCTTGCACCTTCAGATCGGCTCATGGAAAATATGACCATAGTTCATGACCATGGATATTTTCAAATGCCTGCCTCCACCATCCCTGCTGGTGAATTCAAGGCGCATTGCCTGCAACTGCTGGACGAAGTGGCGGCCTCCCACGCACCGCTGACCATCACCAAGCGCGGCCGCCCGGTGGCGCAGCTCGTCCCGGTCCCGGCCGAACGCCCGCTCTTCGGCGCGCTGCAAGGCAGTGTGCTCGCCCAGCAGGACCTGATCGCCCCGGTGGACGAAGCCTGGGAGGCCGCTCGGTGATCGGCAGCATGGCCGGCGCCGTCCTGCTCGACACCCATGTGCTGGTGTGGCTGGTGGCGGGCGACACCCGTCTGTCCCTGCCCGCCCGCCAGCGCATCGAAGAGGCCGCACAGCGCAACGAGGTCTGGGTCAGCGCCATCACTCCTTGGGAGATCGGCATGCTGGTGGGCAAGAACCGTCTGGCGCTGACCCAGGACGCGCAGGAATGGATGGGGCTGGTGCTGGCCCTGCCCGGCCTGCGGCTCGCCCCGCTGGAGCCGGCGATCGCCGTGGCCAGTTCGCGCCTGCCCGGCGACCCCCATGGCGACCCGGCCGACCGGATCATCGTCGCCACCGCTCGCCATCTTGGCGCCACCCTGGTCACGGCCGACGACAAACTGCTGGCCTACGGCACCGTTGGCCATGTGAAGGTCTTGTCCGCCGTCTGACCCTGCCGCCGGCAGGTTCGGTCCATCCTGCCGACAATGCCCCCATGAAGCTGTCCGTCCTCGACCAATCGATCTCGCTGGCGGGCTCCAGCGAGGACGCTGCCATCCGCGACACGCTCGACCTGGCCGTCCACTGCGAAGCCCTGGGCTATCACCGCTTCTGGGTGAGCGAGCACCACAGCCTGCCCACCATCGTGGGCACCGCCCCCGAGATCCTGCTGGCGGCCATCGCCGCACGCACCCGGCGCATCCGCCTGGGCAGCGCCGGGGTCATGCTGCCCCACTACGCAGCGCTGAAGGTAGCCGAGCAGTTCCGCGTGCTCGAGGCCCTGGCCCCGGGCCGCATCGACCTGGGTGTGGGCCGCGCACCCGGTGCCGACATGCGCACCGCCATGGCTCTCAACCCCAATGCCTATGCGGCGGCCGAACGCTTCCCCGAGCAGATCCAGGACCTGCAGGCCTGGCTGAGCGGGCAGGCGCACCAAGGCATCGTTGCCCACCCCCGCGGCCCGGCCCCCTCCCCCGACGCCCCCTGGGCGCGCATCCCCACGGTGTGGGTGCTGGGCAGCTCGGACTATGGCGCCCGGCTGGCGGCCCACCTGGGCCTGCCCTATGCCTTTGCCTACTTCTTCATGGACGGCCAGGGCGTGGAGCAGGCGCTGGACCTCTACCGCAGCCTTTACCGCCCCAGCGAGCGCCATCCCAAGCCCCAGGCCACCATCTGCGTCTGGGCCCTGGCCGCCGACACCGACGAAGAAGCCCGCCACCACGCCCTGAGCCGCGAGCGCTGGCGGGTAGACCGGATGCGGGGCCGCCTGGGCCCACTGCAGGCGCCCGCCCAGATCGCCGAACGCGGTTTCACACCCGAGGAATGGCCCACGGTGGACGCCCTGCGCCGCAAGGCTTTCGTCGGCAGCGCCGCCACGGTGGCCGAGCAGCTGCGACGCCTGGCCGACGAACTGGAGCTCGACGAGCTGGTCATCAACACCTGGGCTCACGACCCGGCCGTGCGCCGGCATTCCTACGCCCTGCTCGCCCAGGCCTTCGATCTCCCCAAAAACCCAGACTGAAGCGATTGCCTATTTCTACGACTTAGGGTTTCCCCGTGGGGGATTTAGCACTCTCTTCGTTCGAGTGCTAATATTGGAGGAACTAAAAGGAGGTTCGGGATGTCTATGACGACCATGAACACCTCGACCGCTGCCCTGACCGTCCGGGATCCCTGGGCCCTGGTGCCTTCGCTGGGCAATCTGGACGCTTACATCACGGCCGTCAACCGTCTGCCGCTGCTGACGCAGGAGGAAGAGACCACGCTGGCCCGTCGCTGGCGCGACCATCACGACCTGGAAGCCGCCGGGAAGCTGGTGCTCTCGCACCTGCGTCTGGTGGTGTCCGTCTCGCGCCAGTATCTGGGCTACGGCCTGCCCCATGGCGACCTGATCCAGGAAGGCAATGTGGGCCTGATGAAGGCCGTCAAGCGCTTCGACCCCGACCAGGGCGTGCGCCTGGTCAGCTATGCCCTGCACTGGATCAAGGCCGAGATCCATGAGTTCATCCTGAGGAACTGGCGCATGGTCAAGGTGGCCACCACCAAGGCCCAGCGCAAGCTGTTCTTCAACCTGCGCTCGATGAAGCAAAGCCTCAAGGATGACGCCGATGCGGGCGAACTCCATCGCAGCACGCTCACCGACCGCGAGATCGACACCGTGGCCCGCGAGCTCAAGGTCAAGCGTGAGGACGTCATCGAGATGGAGACCCGCCTGTCCGGCGGCGACGTGGCCCTGGAGCCCACCATCGACGATGGCGAGGAAAGCTACGCGCCCATCGCCTACCTGGCCGACGAAAGCCGCGAACCCACCCGTGTGATCGAGGCCCAGCACCGCGACGTGCTGGCCACCGATGGCATCGCCCGGGCGCTGGACACGCTGGACGAACGCAGCCGCCGCATCGTCGAGGAACGCTGGCTCAAGGTGAACGACAACGGCAGCGGCGGCATGACGCTGCACGAACTGGCGGCCGAGTACGGTGTGAGCGCCGAACGCATCCGCCAGATCGAGGTGGCCGCCATGAAGAAGATGCGCAAGGCCCTGGCCGAATACGCCTGACCTGGCCCCACCCTTTGCACACAACGGCCCCTTCGGGGGCCGTTTGTCTGTTGGCAGCGCTCAGGCGAGCTTCAAGCGCCGCACCACGAATTTCTCCAGTTCCAGCAGCACAAGCACAGCCACCCCCGCGCCGATCACCTGCAGGCCCTGGATCACACTCAGGCCCTCGGTCTGGAACAGCGCCTGCATCCACGGTGCATAGGTGAAGGCCATCTGCAGCAGCACCACGCCGCCCACCGCCATCAGCACACGGGGCGTGCCCTGCACGCCCTGCCAGGTGAAGGACGGGGCCTTCAGGTAACGCACGCTGAAGAGGTAGAAGACCTCCATCACCACCAGGGTGTTCACCGCGACGGTGCGGGCGGTCTCCACGCTGTGTCCCCGGGACAGCGACCACTCATACATGCCAAAGATGCCCGTGAGGAAGAGCGTGGACACCAGCGCGATGCGCCAGACCACGAAGCGTGACAGCAAGGGCTCGTCGGGCGCGCGCGGCGGGCGTCGCATCACGTCGGCCTCGCGCGGCTCGAAGGCCAGCACCATCGCCAGCGCGATGGAGCTCACCATGTTCACCCACAGGATCTGCGCCGGCAGGATGGGCAGCGACACGCCCAGCAGCACCGCCACCAGCAGCGTGAGCGACTCGCCGCCATTGATGGGCAGCAGGAAGGTCACCGTCTTGCGCAGGTTGTCGTAGACGGTGCGCCCCTCCTCCACCGCGTGCACGATGGAGGCAAAGTTGTCGTCGGCCAGCACCATCGCGCCGGCCTGCTTGGCCGCCTCGGTGCCCTTGCGGCCCATGGCCACGCCCACGTCCGCCTGCTTCAGCGCCGGCGCATCGTTCACGCCGTCGCCCGTCATCGCGACGATCTCGCCATTGGCCTGCAGCGCGCGCACCAAACGCAACTTGTGCTCGGGGCTGGCACGGGCAAAGACGTCGGTGCGGCGCACCGCCTCGCGCAAGGCGTCGTCATCGAGCGCCTCGATCTCTGGGCCGGTCATCGCCTCCAGGCCATCGCCGAGGCCGAGCTGCCCCGCGATGGCGCTGGCCGTGACGCCGTGGTCCCCGGTGATCATCTTCACGCGGATGCCCGCCTGCCGGCATTGGGCCACCGCAGCAATGGCCTCCTCGCGCGGCGGATCGATGATGGCCACCAGGCCCAGCAGCGTCAGACCCTGCTCGACATCGGCCACTTCGAGCCGGCCATGCGCCGCAGGCAGCGCCCGCCAGGCCAGGGCCAGCACGCGGCGGCCTTCGCGGGCCTGCTCGTCGATGCGAGCCTGCCACCAGGCGGCGTCCAGGGTTTGTGGCGCGGCCTGCGCACCCGCCTCGTGGGAGCACATCGCGAGCACTCGCTCCGGCGCGCCTTTGACTACCACGAAGCGGCCACCGGCATCGTCCGGGTGCAGCGTGGCCATGTAGCGGTGTTCGGACTCGAAGGGAATGGCATCGAGCCGTGGGTGCTGCTGTCGCAGCCCGCCCGGGTCCAGACCGGCCTTCATCGCCAACGTGAGCAAGGCCCCTTCGGTCGGATCGCCGGCCAGCCGCCATTCGCCTGACTCCCGGCGCAGGCTGGCGTCGTTGCACAAGGCACCGGCCAGCGCCAGTCGATGAGCCACCGGCCACTGCGAGGCCAGACGGGCCGTGTCGATGGGCTGCCCCTGCACCCGCCAGGCGCCCTCAGGCGCATAGCCGGCGCCTTCCACCGCCAGCACCGCCTCGCGCAGCACCACCTGCTGCACCGTCATCTCGTTGCGCGTGAGCGTGCCGGTCTTGTCCGAGCAGATCACTGTCACCGACCCCAGCGTCTCCACGGCCGGGAGGCGCCGGATCACGGCGTGGCGTGCCGCCATGCGCTGCACCCCCAGGGCCAGCGTGATGGTCATCACCGCCGGCAGGCCTTCGGGAATGGCTGCCACGGCCAGACCCACCGCGGCCATGAACATCGCCTCCACCGAACCACCTCGCACGGCGAGGCCGAACACGAAAAGCACACCAGCGGCCGCGAGGACGGCCAGCGTCAGCCATCGTCCGAAGGTGGCCATCTTGCGCAACAGGGGCGTGGTGCTCTCTTCCACCGTCTCGAGCATGCGGCCGATACGGCCGATCTCGGTGTGTGCCCCGGTGGCCACCACCACGGCACGCGCCTGGCCCTGCGTC
The DNA here is from genome assembly GCF_046289365.1 of Caldimonas sp. Lineage (NCBI taxonomy): Bacteria > Pseudomonadati > Pseudomonadota > Betaproteobacteria > Burkholderiales > Sphaerotilaceae > Caldimonas > Caldimonas sp. Next base: position 5,983 of record NZ_JBKBVU010000180.1, read on the forward strand.
ACGAGCGTGCCCGCATAGCCCATGTTGAAGCGGTCACCAAGGGCCGCTGAACGCTCCACCGGGTCGGCATGCTTGTCCACCGGCACCGACTCGCCGGTGAGCATCGCCTCATCGATACGCAGGTTGCGCGCCTGCAGCAGCCGCACATCCGCCGGCAGCCGATCGCCGCTGGCCAGCAGCACCACGTCACCGGGCACCAGTTCGGCCGCATCGACATCGTGGGCATGGCCATCGCGAACCACCATGGCGTGCGGCGCCAGCAGGTGGCGGATGGCTTGCAGCGCCCGCTCGGCCTTGCCTTCCTGGATGAAGCCGATCGCGGCATTGATGAACACAACCGCCAGGATCACCGCCGTGTCCACCCAATGCCCCATGGCGCCCGTGAC
>NZ_JBKBVU010000181.1:0-6360 GCF_046289365.1 Caldimonas sp.
GGTGCGCTGTCGGCGGCCGAGGCCGGCGACGACTGGCTGGCCGGCGCGGGCACGGTCACCGGCGGCGATCCCCCGCCTGCGCCACCCGAGACGCCGGCGCAGGGCGGCGGGCGCCCGTGGCGCTTTGTGGCGTCCGTGCCCATCCCCCTGCGGCCGCGCCGCCCCCGTCGCCGCCGCGAGGAGGAGCTGGCGCTGATCTGAATGTCTCCAGTGGGTCGGGGATTCCACCGTTGCACCCGCCGCCCGGCGGGTGTTTTTTTGCATCGCTTGGGTAGCGGATGAAAGGCGCTCGCCGGTGCAATGGCGGCATGAACAAGCACCTGCCCGCCAACCTGGCCCGTCACCTGCAGAAGGGGCGCGCCGAGCGCTCGCTGCTGGTGGATCGCCAGGCGATTGATGAGGACGCGCGCACGGCCACGCTGGCCTTTGCGAGCGAGACGCCCTACGAGCGCATCTGGGGTATCGAGATTTTGGACGTGACCGCCACGTCCATGCGCCAGGGCCGTCTGCGCTCTGGCGCCAACCTGCTGGTGGACCACGACTGGAAGGATGTCGTGGGCGTCGTCGAATCCGTCGAGATCGGCGCGGACCGGGTGGCCCGCGCCGTGGTGCGCTTCGGGAAAAGCGCTCGAGCGGAGGAAGTGTGGCAGGACGTGCGCGACGGCATCCGCCGCAACGTGTCCGTCGGCTACATCATCCACAAGGCGCAACTGGTCGAGACGAAGGATGGGCTGGAAACCTATCGCGTCACAGACTGGGAGCCTTTCGAGGTCTCGCTGGTGTCCGTGCCGGCAGACGCAACCGTTGGCGTCGGCCGCAGCGCCGATGACGCGGGCGACGCGCCCGCGGCCGTCGAGTCCGCCCCCGCAGCCGCCGCAGCTTCGGATTCCGAAGCGCAACTCACCCCCATCTCTGAGGAAAAAGCCATGACTGATAAAGTCGAAGTCATCGAGCAGCGCAACCACGCTGCCGAAATCACCAAGATCGCCGCGTCCATCCCGGGCGGCGCCGAGCTGGCCATGTCGGCCATCCAGCGCGGCCTGACGGTCGAGCAGTTCCAGCGCGAGGCCATCGAGAAGCTGGCCAGCAAGCCGGTGCCGACCGCCGACATCGGCATGGACAAGAAGGAGGTCAAGCGCTACAGCGTGATGCGCGCCATCAACGCGCTGGCCAACCCGACCGACGCCGGTGCGCAGCGCGCCGCCGCGTTTGAGCGCGAGGTGTCCGACGCGGTGTCGCAGAAGCTGGGCAAGCAGGCCCGCGGCTTCCTGGTGCCGTTCGAGGTGCAGCAGCGCGACCTGGTCGTCGGCACCCCGACCGCCGGCGGCAACCTGGTGGCCACCGACCTGCTGGCCGGCAGCTTCATCGAGGTGCTGCGCAACGCCATGGTGCTGCCGGGCCTGGGCACGCAGATGCTGACCGGCCTGGTCGGCAACGTGGCGATCCCCAAGCAGACCGGCGCCGCGACCGCCTATTGGGTGGCCGAGTCCAACGCGCCGACCGAGTCGCAGCAGACCATCGGCCAGGTGACGATGTCGCCCAAGACCGTGGGCGCCTGGACCGAGATCAGCCGCAAGCTGCTGCTGCAGTCGTCCATCGACGTCGAGTCGATGGTGCAGACCGACCTGGCCGCTGTGCTGGGCCTGGCCATTCAGCAGGCCGCAATCAGCGGCACCGGCAACAGCAACCAGCCCAGCGGTCTGCTCACGCTGATCACCCCCAGCGTGGCCGGCGGCACCGATGGCGCGGCCCCGACCTGGGCGCACATCGTGGAGCTGGAGAGCGACGTGGCGGTGGCCAACGCGCTGGTCGAGAACATGGCCTACCTGACCAACGCCAAGGTGCGCGGCAAGCTCAAGACCACGTCCAAGGTGTCGGGCCAGAACGGCTTTGTGTGGGAGTCGGGCGACACGCCGGTCAACGGCTACCGCGCCGCGGTGACCAACGCGGTGCCGTCCAACCTGACCAAGGGCAGCGGCTCCAACCTGTCGGCCATCATCTTCGGCAACTTCCGCGACCTGGTGATCGGCATGTGGGGCGGCCTCGACCTGATGGTCGATCCCTACACCGGCAGCACCGCCGGCACCGTGCGCGTGGTGGCCCTGCAGGACGTCGATGTGGCGGTTCGCTACACCGAGTCCTTCGCCACCATGGTGGACGCCGTCACGACCTGACCTGAGCCGCACACGCCAAGGGCCGCGCCGTGATCCAAGACCCCATCACCGTGTTCTTCAACCCCGGCGAGTTCGGGGTGGAAGCGACGCTGGCTGGCCCGCCGGTGCGGGGCATCCTGGACCGCGGCTACGCGCTGGGCAACGTGGGCCTGGTGGGCATGGCCGGCGCGCAGCCGGTGTTCACCTGTCCCACGCCCGCCGGCGATCCGGTGGGGCAGCTGCTCACCGTCGGCGCCGACAGCTACCTGGTGGCCGCGCACGAGCCGGATGGCACGGGCTTCAGCCGCCTGCTGCTGGAGGTGTCGGCATGAGCATGGTCAACGACGCCGTGACCGCGGTGGTGGACGCCCTCAAGGCCGCCCCCGCCGTGTCCAACCGTGTCGAGCGCGTGCGCCTGCGGGCCTTGCCTGCGAGCGCCGGCACCGCGGTGGTGGTGCGCCCGCTGGGCAGCGACGTGCAAGACGCCGAGCTGCCGACGGGCCACCCCTACGCCTGGACGACGCAGATCATCGTCGAGTGCTACGCCCGCGCCCCGCAAGGCATCGCGCCCGATGTGGCGGTGGATGCCCTGCTCGAGGCGGTCTACGCGCGGCTGCTCCAAGACCCGACCCTGGGCGGTGCGGTGACGGCCCTGCAGCCGCAGGCCATCGCCTACGACTACGACGTGGACGGCGAGAACGTCGTCTGCGCCACCCTTCAGATCAATGCCCGCCAGATGACGGTGGGCGCCAGCTTGTAACCCCGAAAGGAAAGCCGCCATGGCCTACTACTTCCCCGAAGGCTCGAAGTTCTACTTCAGCAAGACGTTCGCCGCCGCCAAGACGGTGAGTGCCATCACCAACGCCAGCCCGGCGGTCGCCACCGCCACCGCCCACGGCTACGTGGACGGCGACGAGATCCTGCTGACTTCTGGCTGGGAGGATGCGACCGACACCGTGTTCCGCGTCGATCAGCAGACCGCCGACACGTTCCAGCTCCTCGGCCTGAACTCGGTCAACCTGAACTTCTACCCCGCCGGCTCTGGCGCTGGCGAGGCGCAGAAGATCAGCACCTGGGTCGAGATTCCGCAGGTGCTGGGCATCAGCACGTCGGGCGGTGACGCCCGCTTCACGACCATCAGCCCGCTGGCCAAGCGCAACGACATCAACGTGCCGACCGGCTTCAACGCCATGTCGATCAACGTCACGCTGGGCCACGACCCCGACAACGCCAACTACCAGCAGATGCTGGACATCAGCCGCACGCTGGAAAAGGTGGCCTTCAAGATGGTGCTGTCCGGTGGTGCGGTGGCGTACGGCTACGGCTACATGTCGGTGTCCGAGGCGCCCCAGCTCAACCGCAACCAGGCCAACCAGGTCAACGCGGCCATCACGCTGCTCGGCCGGTTCATGTCCTACGCCGTCTGACGGCTCCCGTTCGCGCGGCACTGCGGCGCCAGCCGCAGGGCAGGTCGGCCCCGAGCCTGCCACGCCGCGCCCCTCCATCGGGCGCTTTCCATCGGGCAACACCAACAACATCGGGCACTCACATGGCAATCAAGATCGTTATCTCCAACACCGTTCGCTTCAAGGTCAAGGGCACCCTCAAGGACGAGGCCGGCGTGGATCAGCCGTTCGACTTTTCCCTGACCTGCATGCGGCTGGACTCCGAGCAGATCCAGGCCAAGCTGCGCAGCGAGAGCGACGCCAGCGTCATCGACTTTCTGGCCGATGTGGTCGAGGACTGGTCCGGCGTCAAGGACGCGGACGACAAGCCCCTGCCGTTCACCGAGGACAACCTGCGCGCGCTGTGCCGAATTCCCGGAATCGCGGCCCTGGCCTTCCGCACGTACCTGACCGAGGTGGGAGCGAAGGAAAAAAACTGAGCGCGGTGGCGCGCGAGGTTGCCGAATCCCAGGCCATGCATGGAAAGAATCAGCCGGACCCCCACAACGCATGGACCAGCGCCATCGCTGCGCTTGGGCTGCTGGATCAACCGGCCGGCGAGCGCGTCGCCTATCTGTGGCCCGACAACGTGCGCGCGTGGTCCTGCTGGCAGGGCGTGCAAACGCAGTGGCGCGTCGGCATGGGCGGCGCCACCGGCCTCGATTACGCGGGCGTGCGCGCATTCCTGGACGAGCAGGACCTGCAACGCGACGAACGCCGCGAGGTGTTCGCCGGCATCCAGGCCTGCGAGCGCGCCACGCTGGACGTTTGGGCTGAGCAGCGCGAGCGGCAGGAGCGCGCGGCATCCGGGCTGCCCGTTCCTGGAAGGATGTAACCCATGAGCGTGGCCAACGTCGGCATCAAACTCACCCTTGACGGCGCAGCTCAGGCCGAGGCTGGGCTGCGGCGCGTGCAGGGTGGCATGGACGCCCTGGGCAACACGGCTGAGAGCGTGCGCAGCGCCCTGCAGCAGATGGCCGGCGCGTTTGCCGGCGTGGTGTCGGTGCGGGCCTTCGTGCAGGCGGCCGATGCGGTCACGCAGCTGCAGAACCAGCTCAAGCTGGCCACCGGCAGCACGCAGGCGGCCACGCAGGCCTACCAGCAGCTGTTCGACATTGCGCAGCGCTCGCGCGTCTCGTTCACCGAGCTGGGTGGCACGTTCGCCTCCATCGCGCGGGCCAGCGAGTCGCTGGGCCTGAGTCAGCAGCAGCTGCTGCGCCTGACCGAGACCATCGGCAACGCGATCACCGTGGGCGGCCAGTCGGCGGCCGCGTCGCAGGCGGCGCTGGTGCAGCTGTCGCAGGGCCTGGCGTCGGGCGTGCTGCGCGGCGAGGAGTTAAACAGCATTCTGGAGCAGGCGCCCCGCCTGGCGCGTGCGCTGGCCGATGGCCTGGGCGTGTCCACCGGCGCCCTGCGCAAGCTTGGTGAAGAAGGCAAGCTGACGGCCGACGCCGTGATCGGCGCGCTGCAGTCGCAGGCCGGCGTGTTGGCCAGCGAGGTGCAAAACAGCGTGGTGACGGTCGGCCAGGCGTTCACCCAGGTGCAGAACAGCGCCACCAAGCTGGTGGGTGAAATTGACCGCGTGAGCGGCTCGAGCACGACGCTCGCCGGTGCGCTGCAGGCGGCCTCGGAGTCGCTGGACGGTATCGCCCGCGCGTTCAAGGATGCGCAGAGCGCCGGCCAGCAGGCCAGCGTGTTCAGCGACGGCATCGCCACCGTGTTCGAGACGGTGGCGGTGCTGGGCGTCAACGTGGCCTACGTCATCAAGCAGATCGGCACGGAGCTGGGCGGCCTGGCCGCGCAAGCCGTGGCTGTGGCCAGCGGCCAGTTCGCCCAGGCGCGCGAGATCGGCCGGCTGATGCGCGAGGACGCCGAAAAAGCCCGCCGCGAGGTGGACGCGCTGAGCGAGCGCATCCTGAGCCAGCGCCGCCTGGCCGAGCAGGCGCGCACGTCGCTGCAGGGCGTGGACACCCGCGCCGAGGATGCGCGCCTGGCGCGCTTGGCGCAGTCGGCCACATCGGCCTTCGGCAAGATCGTCACCGGGTCGAATGAGGCCAAGAAGGCCGCCGACGATTTCGCCAAGAGCGTGGAGCGCGGCGTCAAGCTTTACGGCGACCTGACCGCGCAGAGCGGCGGTCTGTCGGCCGGCTTTGCCGAGCAGTGGAAAGACCTGTCCGCCGCCTTCCAGGCCGGCAAGATCAGCCTCGAGCAGCTGGTGGCCGCGCAGGCGCAGCTGCTCGAGCAGCAGCCCTTTGCCAAAGACCTGGCCAAGGAGCAGGCCGACGCGATCAAGCAGCAGGCCGAGGCCATGGAGGCCGCCGCCAAGGCCGAGTTCGAGCGCATCGGGGCGCTGGAGCGCAGCGCCGCGTCAGCCGAGGAGCAACTGCAGCGACTCCTCGACGAAGAGAAAGCGCTCACCATCGCGGCTGAAAAGAACATCACCTTGGCGCAGGCGCTCGAAGAGGTGGCCATCGCCCGACTGCGCGAGCGCCAGGCAGCTATGATGGCCGAAGGCGACCGCGACGCAGAGGTGCTGGCCATACAGCGCGAAATCGACGCGCGCAAGCAACTGGCCGAGGCGATTGGCCGCAAGGAGGCCAGCGACGCCGCCATCGAAAGCGCCAAGGATGCGGCACGCGAGTGGGAGCGCACCGCCGAGCGCATTCAGGACAGCATCACCGACGCGCTCATGCGCGGATTCGAAAGCGGCAAGGACTTCGCGGCGAACCTGCGCGACACCATCGTCAACATGTTCAAGACGC
>NZ_JBKBVU010000182.1:0-6296 GCF_046289365.1 Caldimonas sp.
GTCCGCTCTGCCTCTCCCCCTCCCCCCCACGCCCGCGTGCAGCATGTAGGCCACCGGTGGGTTGACCCATTTCATCGACGGCGATGAGCCTGCCGGCCGGTCGGCCGCCCGGTGGGCAAACTTGGCTCCCGCCGGCCGTGCCTGGCAGAAGGCCGCGAAGGTGGCCCGGATCTCGGCACGCGGCAGGGCGGCGTAGTGATCCATCAGCGCCGGCCATTCGGTGGGCCAGCCCAGCTGCTCCACCAGCTCGCGCGGCAGCCCGAACGGGAAGTCGAACGCCCCCACCCAGGGGCCGGGCTGAGCCAGCCAGGCCTCGAAGCCGGCTTCATTGGTCAGCGCCTGCATCTGCAGCAGGCGTACGCGCGAGCCCTGGCGCTCGCCGACGGCGACGGTGATGGGCTTGCGCCGCGTGGGCCGGCTGGTGAAGTCCACGCCCACCAGGCGCAGCCCTTCGGGCCAAGGCCCATCGGCATGGGGATTCAGCAACAAGTCTTGCACGGGTGCATTGTCCCGGAGCCGGCAAAGCCCCGCCCGACTCCTCCACAATGGAGGGCTTCAGCCACCAGACCATGGATCAAGCCCTCTCGCCCGCTTCGCCGCGCCGCCTGGGGCGGCGCATCGCCTGGACGCTGGCGGCCCTGCTGGTGCTGGGTTTCGCCGGCCTGCAAGGGGCCGCCTGGCAGCTCAAGGCCCAGGTCGAGCAGGCCCTGGGGCCGCGCGCCACGGTGGGCAGCCTGCGCATGACCTGGGCCGGCGTGGAAGCCACCGAGGTGCGCGTGCGCTCCACCCGCAGCGAGCGTGCCGGGAGCTGGCCGGCCGACGACGAGCTGCGCGCCCAGCGCATCGTGCTCACGCCCGACCTGTGGGGCCTGCTCAGCGCCGACCTGCGCGTGCGCCGGGTGCGGATCGACGGCGGCTACCTGTCGATGTGGCGCACGCGCGAGGGGCGATTGCGTGTGCTGCCGGCCCTGTTCGACCGCCCGCGAGACCCCAAGGCCTCCGGCCAGGACGGCGCCGGACCGCCCCTGCACATCGCGCAGATCGAGCTGCACGACGCGGCGCTGGAGTTCTTCGACGCCACGGTACGCCAACCGGCCCTGAAGCTGCGCCTGGAAGGTCTGCACTCACGCGTGGGGCCGCTGGACCTGCCGGGCCTGGACACCCCCACCGCCTTCGAGCTCGACGGCACGCTCAAGGGCGTGCAGCGCGATGGCCGAGTGAAGCTCTCCGGTGAGGTGACCCTGGCCACCACCGATGCGCGCGTGAAGGCCGACCTGCGCGGCGTGGACCTGGTGGCCCTGCAGCCCTACCTGATCAAGGTGTCGGAGGCCGGGGTGCGACGCGGTGCGATGGACCTCAGCATCGACGCCCGCGTGCGCCAGCAGCAGTTGCATGCCCCGGGCCGGCTCACACTGACCGGGCTGGAGCTGAACAGCAGCGGTGGCGTGCTGGGCACCTTCGCGGGCGTGCCGCGTCAGGCGGTGCTGGCCGCGATGAGCCGCGACGGCCGGCTGGAGGTGGCCTTCACGCTGGAGGGCCGCCTGGACGATCCGAACTTCTCGCTCAACGAGAACTTCGCGCTGAAGGTCGCCGGCGGTATCGCCTCGGCCCTGGGCGTGAGCCTGGGGGGCGTGGTGGAAGGCGTGGGGAGCGTGATCAAGGGCCTGTTCGGCCGATGATCGAGGCGGTGGCGATCAGTTCCTCCAGCAGCGCCATCGAGACCCGGCCCGGCACGGTGTAGGGATCGAGGGTGGGCTTCTCGGAGTACTTCAGCACGATGGACGGATTGATCTTGCCGAGGTTCACCTGGCCCATCGTCCAGCCGGCAAAACGGCGTTCGGTGATCTCTTCGTAGTGCAGCAGCACCACGTCCTTGTGGCGGTCGTCGCGGACGATATCGCCATAGAGCTTGTTGACCGCCTCACGCCCGCCCTCGAGCACCTGCATGAACAGGCCGCCGCTGTGGCACAGGATGCCGGTGATGCCCAGCGGCGGGTTGTGGGCCCGCGATTGCGCCAGGATGGACTCGATGACCTCGTGCGTGAGCGGCTGGGCCGCGCGGCTGGCATAGAGCAGACGGACGAGCATGGGGGGACCTCAGGGCTTCTTGCTGTTGAGCAGCGCCAGGAACTCGCGGCGCAGGTTGGCGTCCTTCAGGAAGCTGCCGCGCATCACGCTGTTGACCATCTTGGAGTCCATGTCGCGCACGCCGCGCCACTGCATGCAGAAGTGGTCGGCCTCCATCACGATGGCCAGGCCGTCGGGCTGCATCTTGTCCTGCAGCAAGTCGGCCACCTGCGTGACGGCCTCCTCCTGGATCTGCGGGCGGCTCATGATCCATTCGGCCAGGCGTGCGTACTTGGACAGGCCGATCAGGTTCGAATGCTCGTTGGGCATCACGCCCACCCACAGCCGCCCGATGATGGGGCAGAAGTGGTGCGAGCAGGCGCTGCGCACCGTGATGGGCCCGACGATCATGAGCTCGTTGAGACGTTCCACGTTCGGGAATTCAGTCACGTCGGGCTCGGCCACGTAACGGCCCTTGAAGACCTCGCGCAGGTACATCTTGGCCACACGGCGGGCGGTGTCCCTGGTGTTGTGGTCGCTCTCGGTGTCGATCACCAGGCTCTCAAGCACGCCGGCCATCTTGGCCTGGACCTCGTCGAGCAGGGCCTCCAGCTCACCCGGCTCGATGAACTCGGCGATGTTGTCGTTGGCATGGAAGCGGCGCTGCGCGGCCTTGATGCGCTCGCGGATGCGCACCGAGACCGGCACGCCTTCGTCGTCGCTGGGCTTGGGAACGGAACTCAGTGCGGTCATGGACGTGGGCCTTGCGGGGGTCAGGCGCCGATCCTAGCAGCCGGGCCGCGCGCCCCCGCGCATCCTCGCGCAATGGCCCCCGGGTGTCCAGGCCTATCGCAGCAAAGCCTCCAGCGAGGTCAGGCTGTCGGCCTCGTGCAAGGGCTTGTCGTCGCGGATGCGCAGCATGCGGGGAAAGCGCACCGCCAGGCCGCTTTTGTGGCGCGTGCTGCGGTTGATGCCTTCGAAGCCGATCTCGAACACCAGCGTCGGCCGCACGCTGTGCACCGGCCCGAAGCGCTCCAGCGTGGTGCGGCGGATCACCGCATCGATGCGCCGGAACTCCTCGTCGCTCAAGCCCGAATAGGCTTTGGCAAACGGCACCAACTGCAAGGCCCCGGGCTGCGCCGGCTCGCGCCGGGCGATCGCCTCCACCACCGCCTGGGCCTCGGCCGCATCGCACGGCGGACGGCTCCACAGCGCAAAGGTGTAGTCGGTGTAGAGGCTGGCCCGGCGCCCGTGGCCGCGCTGGGCATAGATCAGCACGGCATCCACGCTCAGCGGGTCGATCTTCCACTTCCACCACACGCCTTCGGCCTTGGTGCGCCCGGTGCCGTAGCGGGCCTCGCGCTGCTTGAGCATCAGGCCCTCCACGCCGCGCTGGCGCGAACCCTCGCGCAGCCGGGCCAGCTCTGCCCAGTCGGCCGCCTCCACCAGCGGCGACACCTGCAGCACCGGCCGGCCGTCGGCGCGCTGGCCGAGACTGGCCGCCAGGGCCTCGAGCTGCAACCGGCGCGCCGCCTGCGGCTGCATCCGCTGGTCCCGGCCCTCCCGCTCCAGCAGGTCATAGGCGAGCAGCACCACCGGCACTTCGGACAGCACTCGCCGGCTCAGGGTCTTGCGGCCGATGCGCTGCTGCAGCAAGGCAAAGGGCGCGGGCCGCTCGTCCTTCCAGACCACCAGTTCCCCATCGACCACGGTGCCGTCGGGCCAGGCACGTGCCGCCTCCACCACCTCGGGAAAGCGATCGGTCATCAGCTCCTCCCCACGCGACCAGATCCACACCTGGCCGGCGCGGCGCACCACCTGCACGCGGATGCCGTCGTACTTCCACTCGGCCTGCCAGCCGGCCACCGGCCCCAGCACCCCGCCCATCGCCTCGACCGGTGTCTCCAGCGGATGGGCCAGGAAGAAGGGATAGGGCTGACCGGCGTCCAGGCGTGCATCGATCGACGGCGACACCAGGGCCTCGAAACGTGCCGCATCGGGCGGTGCACTGGCGGCACGGCCCGTCGTGGCCAAGCCCATCAGCCGCTGGGCGATGACCTCGGGTGGCAGGCCGGCATGCTCGGCCAGCGCGCGTGTCACCAGCAGACGCGACACCCCCACGCGAAAGCCGCCACCGATCAGCTTGCCCAGCAGGAAGCGGCCGGGCGTGTCGAGTTCGGCCCACCACTGGCGCAGCCGCTCGCGCTGCACCTCGGGCGGGGCCTCGCGCAACGGCAGCAGGCGCTGCTCCACCCAGTGCGCCAGCCCCAGGTCCGCGCTCGCCGCCGGGGGCGGCAGGATCAGCGCGATGGTCTCGGCCAGATCCCCCACGCTCTGGTAGCACTCCTCGAAGAGCCAGTCGTCAATGCCTGCCGCCTCGCAGGCCCAGGCCTTGAGCTGGGCCGTCCCCACCACCCGACGCGGCCGGCCACCGCTCAGGAAGTACACCGCCCAGGCCGCGTCGGCCGCTGCAGCGCGCTCGAAGTAGCGGCGCAGCGCCGCCACCTTGTCGCGGGTGGACGTGGTCGCGTCCAGGTCGGCATAGAGGCGGGCGAAGTCGCGCATCGCAAGCGTCAGTTCTCGTCGCCGTACTCGGTGCGGAACGAGCCGGCCTCCAGACCCTGCTGCTGCAGCCAGCGCACCATCACCGCTTCGTACCCATGTGTCACGATCACACGCGACGCCCCGCTTTCGCCGATGGCCCGCAGCAAGGCTGGCCAATCGGCATGGTCACTGAGCGCGAAGCCCCGGTCCACGCCCTGCCGGCGCCGCGTGCCGCGCAGACGCATCCAGCCGCTCACGTAGCCGTCACGCGCCTCGGCCAGGCGGCGCTCCCAGGCGCTGCGCGAAGCTGCCGGCGGGGCGATGACCAGGGCCCGGGTCAGCGTCTCGGCCGTCAGCCCCTGCCCCAGCTCCAAGGCCTCGGGCAGCGGCACGCCGGCCGCCACATAGGCCCGGTTCACCGCAGCGACGGCAGGGTGCACCACCAGCGGCCCCGGCCCCTCGCCCAGGCCGTGCAGCAAGCGCTGCGCCTTGCCGAAGCTGTAAGCGTACAGCGGGCTGGGCCGGCCCTCGGCTGCGTTGGCGGCCCACCAGTGCCGAATGTCGTTTAGCACCTGCGCCTGCGGCTGCCACCGGTAGATGGGCAAGCCGAAGGTCGATTCGGTGATGAAGCAGTCGCAGCGCACCGGCTCGAAGGCAGCGCAGGTGCCATCGGCTTCGAGCTTGTAGTCGCCCGACACCACCCAGACCTCGCCACGATACGCCAGCCTCACCTGGGCCGAGCCCAGCACATGCCCGGCAGGGTGCAAGGACACCGTGACACCGCCGATCGTCACCGTCTCGCCATAGGCCAGGGCCTGCAGCGAGATTTCGCCCAGGCGTTCGCGCAGCACGCCCGCGCCCGGTGCGGCCGCCAGGTAGTGCCGGTGGCCGCTGCGCGCGTGGTCGGCATGGGCGTGGGTGATCACCGCACGCTCCACCGGGCGCCAGGGGTCGATGTAGAAATCGCCGGCCGGGCAATACAGCCCCTGCGGGCGCGCCACCACGAGATCGGTGCGCGCGGCCATGCCTTCAGTACCGTCCGGTGGCCCCGGCCACCCGCATGAAAAGGCGCGCCATCCAGGCCACGAAGCCGCGACGCAGGTAGCGCCGCCAGGCCGGCAGGCCCAGAGTCTGCACCGTCACTTCCCTCGAGGCGGCAACGGCCTGGTCGATCTCACCGGCCAGCTCCTGGACGAAGTGTCGGTCCTGCACGATCACGTTGCCCTCGAGGTTGACCAGCAGCGACAGAGGGTCGATGTTGGAGCTGCCCACGGTGGCCCAGTCATCGTCGACCACGGCCACCTTGGCATGCAGGAAGGCCGGGGTGTACTCGAAGATGCGGATGCGGTGGCCCAGCATCTCGTCGTAAAGCGCCTGCGCCGCCAGCGCCGCCATGCGGTAGTCGACCTTGCCCTGCAGCAGCAGCCTCACTTGCACGCCCCGCTGCGCCGCATGGCGCAAGGCACGGCGGAAGGCCCGGCCCGGATAGAAATACGGACACACCAGGTCCACCCGCCAGCGGGCGCGACGGATGGCCTCGATGTAGGCGCGCTCGATGGTACGCCGCTGCCGCAGGTTGTCGCGCACGACAAAGGCCACCCGCACCGGGCGCGGATCGCTCAGCGCCTGCTCCACCACCTGCCAGCGTGTCGTGCGCAGGCGCCGCAGCAGGCGCCACGCACACG
>NZ_JBKBVU010000183.1:0-6289 GCF_046289365.1 Caldimonas sp.
CGCATCGAGGCCCTGGCCCCGCGCGTGGCCGCACTCAGCCGCGAGCAGCAGCAGGCCGTCGAGGCCCTGGCCGTGGCCGAACTCACGCGCCAGCAGCAACGCCTGGCGGTGTATGCCACGCAGGCCCGCTTTGCCGTGGCCCAGCTGTATGACCACGCCACCCGCGCAGCGGGCGGTGCACAGGAGCGATCCGATGCGGCCCCGCGCTAGCCTCCTGCCCCCGCTGCTGATCTTGGCCGCCGCGCTGGCGGCCTGCTCGGGGCCGCGCAAGGGCAGCCCTGACAACGAGCCCACGCTCAAGAGCCTGGCCGGGCGCAAGATCGAGTTGCCCGCCGACCCGGGCATCCGCAGCACCGAAGAGCAGACCATCGCGGCTTACCAGAAATTCCTCGAGGTCGCCCCAAAGGCGCCGCAGCGTGCCGAAGCGATGCGCCGCCTGGGCGACTTGGAGATGGACCTGGCCGACCGTCGCATGGCCGAGGGCTCGGCCACGGGGACGCCGGCCGACTTCCGTGCCGCCATCGCCCGCTACCAGGACTACCTGCGCAGCTACCCGAAGGCGCCCGACACCGACCGCGTGCTCTACCAGCTCGCCCGCGCCCATGAGCAAAGCGGCCAGCTCGAACAGGCGCTGGCCGTGCTCGACCGCCTGGTCGCCGCCTACCCCGATGCCGCCACACGCGACGAGGCCCACTTCCGCCGCGGCGAGATCCTCTTTGCCGCCACGCGCTACCCGCAGGCCGAGGCCGCCTACACCGCGGTGCTGGCCAGCGGCAACGACACCCCCTACCGCGAGCGTGCGCTGTACATGCAGGGCTGGTCGCGCTTCAAGCAATCGCGCCTGGACGAAGCCCTCGCGTCCTTCTTCGGCGTGCTCGACCTCATGCTCGCAGGCCGCGGCGGCGAGGCCGGGCTCGACGGCATCGAGGGCCTCACCCGCGCCGAACGCGAGCTGATCGAAGACACCTTCCGCGTGGCCAGCCTCTCGCTGGCCAACCTGCAGGGCGCGGATTCCATCCCCCCCTACATCGACAGCGAGCTGCGCCAAGGCTACGAATTCCGCGTCTACGAGCAGCTGGCCGGGCTGTACCTGCAACAAGAACGGGTGAAGGACGCCGCCGACACTCTGGGCGCCTTCGCGCGCCGCCAGCCGCTGCATGCGCAGGCGCCGGTGCTGCAGGCCCGCGTCATCGACATCTACCAGGCCAACGGCTTTGCCACGCTGGCTCTCGAAGCCAAGAAAGAGTACGTGGGCCGCTATGGCGTGGACAGCGAGTTCCGCCGCGCCAACCCCGAGGGCTGGGCGCGCGCGCAGCCGCTGGTCAAGACGCACCTGAGCGAGCTGGCCCGCCATCACCACGCCAGCGCGCAAAAGACCAAGGCCTCGGCCGACTACCAGGAGGCCGTGCGCTGGTACCGCCAGTACCTCACGTCCTTCCCCGACGACCCGCAGGCACCGCAGAACCATTTCCTGCTGGCCGAGCTGCTCTTCGAGGACCAGCGCCATGCTGAAGCCGCGGCCGAGTACGAAAAGACCGCCTACGGCTACCCGCCCCATGCGCGCAGCGCCGACGCCGGCTACTCCGCCTTGCTGAGCTATGCCGAGCTGCACAAGGCCGCACGGCCCGAGCAGGCCGCCGCGCTCAAGCGGCAGGCCGTGGACAGCAGCCTGCGCTTTGCCCAGGCCTTCCCCGCCGACCCGCGCACCGGCGCCGTGCTCACGAACGCCGCCGACACCCTGTTCGCGCTGAACGATGCCGAGCGCGCCCAAGCCGTGGCCCGGCAGGTGCTGGCCCTGCAGCCGCCGGCTACCGACGCGCAGCGCCGGGTGGCCTGGACGGTGCTGGCCCACACCGCCTTCGACGGCGGCCGTTTCGACCTCGCCGAGCGCGCCTATGGCGAGGTGCTGGCGCTCACGCCGGCGCAGGCGGCCGGCCGCAATGAGCTGGTCGAGCGCCAGGCCGCGGCCATCTACAAGCAGGGTGAAGCCGCGCGCGACGCCGGCCGGGCTCGCGAGGCCGTGGGCCACTTCGAGCGCACCGCCCAGGTGGCGCCGCAATCGGCGGTGCGCGCCACGGCGCAGTACGACGCCGCGGCCGTGCTCATCGGCCTGAAGGACTGGGAGGCGGCGGCCCGCTCCCTGGAGGCCTTCCGCCAGCAGCATCCGAAGCACCCGCTGCAGGCCGAGGTGCCCGCCAAGCTCGCGACGGTGTACCTGGAGCAGGGCCACTGGGCCCAGGCGGCCGGCGAATTCGAACGGGTGGCCGCCACCCACCGCGACCCGGCCGTCGCCCGCGAGGCCCAATGGCAAGCGGCCGAGCTGCATCACAAGGCCACCGAACGCGGCGCCTCGCGCGGGGCTGCCACACGCGCCTACGAGCGCTACCTGCAGCAGCACCCGCAGCCGCTGGATCGCGCGGTGGAAGCCCGCCATCGCCTGGCCCAGCTCGCCAAGGCCGACGGCAACGCCGCGCGCGAGCAGCACTGGCTGCGCGAGGTGATGCTGGCCGACCAGCGCGCAGGCAACGCCCGCACCGACCGCACCCGCTTTCTGGGCGCCACCGCGGCGCTGGCCCTGGCCCGGCCGGCCGACGAGGCCTACCGCGAGGTGAGCCTGGTGGAGCCGCTGGAGCGCCACCTGCGCCTGAAGAAGCAGCGCATGCAAGCGGCCCTCCAAGCCTATGCCGTGGCAGCCGACTACGGCGTGGCCGGTGTCACCACGGCGGCCACCTACCGCATCGCCGAGATCTACGCCGATTTCGCCCAAGCGATGCTCAAGTCGCAGCGCCCGCGCCGCCTGTCCAAACTGGAACTGGAGCAGTACGAGGTGATGCTGGAAGAGCAGGCCTACCCCTTCGAGGAAAAGGCCATGGAGCTGCACGAGATCAACGCCCAGCGTGCAACGTCGGGCCTCTACGACGAATGGGTGCAACGCAGCTTCGCCGCGCTGGCCAAGCTGCGGCCGGTGCGCTACGGCAAGAGTGAAAAGAGCGAAGGAGCCATCGATGCGATCCGTTGATGTCGCTCCCCCCCGACGCGCTGCGCGCGCCTCCTCGAGGGGGCAACACCCGCGGTCCGGCGCAGCCGGTTGCGCGCTGTTTGCGGGCACCTTGTTGACGTGGGCGGCTTTGCTGGGAGGCTGTGCCACGGTCAGCTTGGACACGCCACCTGCGCCCGCTTTGGCCCCGGCTGCGGCGGCCCCGCCAGCGCCGCCGGCCGTGGACCCGGCCGCGCAGCGGGCCTTCGACGACGCCCGCCGCCAGCTCGTGGCCGGCCGTGCCGACCTGGCGCAGCGCGGCTTCGAGGCCCTCACGCGCAGCCATCCCGAACTGCCCGGGCCGTTTGCCAACCTCGGGCTCATCGCGCGCCAGGCCGGCCGCCTGGACGAGGCCGCGCAGGCGCTGGAAACCGCCACGCGTCTGGGGCCGACGCAAGCGTCCTACTGGAACCAGTTGGGCATCACCTACCGCCAGCAGGGTCGCTTCGAGCAGGCGCGCCAGGCCTACGAGCGGGCGCTGCAGGCCCGGGACGACTACGCCCCCGCGGTGCTCAACCTGGGCATCCTGCACGACCTCTACCTCGGCAACCCCACCCAGGCCCTGGGCCTGTACGAGCGCTACCTCAGCCTCGTGCCCGGCGGCGACGCCGAGGTGAACAAGTGGGTCATCGACCTGAAGAACCGCAGGCCGGCCCCCGTGGCCGTCCACCGCAAGGAGCAGCCATGAAGATGCTGACCGTCCCGTTCGGTCTGGTGCTGATGGGGGGCCTGCTGGCCGCCCCGGTGCGGGCCCAGGACCGGGCCGAGCTCGACCGCACCCAGATCATCGGCCACCGCGAACTGCCCAAGGTGCTCTACATCGTGCCCTGGAAGAAGCCGGTGCCTGGCGAGCGGGCCGGCCGCCCGGTCGAAGGCGTGCTCGACGAGGCGCTGGTGCCGCTGGACCGCGATGTCTTGCGCCGCCAGATCCACTACGAGCGCGTGCTCCGGGCCCCGGCGGCGGCACCGCAGCGCTGACCCTTGCACACCCTCACCCATTTTTCAGTCGTACCCCGGAGAGACGTCCATGAACACCTTCGAATTCATCGTCAAGTTCGTGCAGGACAGCGGTGCCTTCATCTACATCAGCATGCTGATCATGGCCTTGGGGCTGTCCATCGCCATCGAGCGCTACGCCTTCCTGCGCCGTGCCCGTGCGCAGAACAAGAAGCTGTGGGCCCAGTTGCTGCCGATGCTGCAAAGCGGCCGGTTCAAGGAGGTGTACCAGCTCGCGGCCGAATCGGATGCCGCCATCGGCAAGATCGTGGCCAACGGCCTGCAGCGCATGCAAAGCCCCGGCCGCCGCGAAGACATCGACGCCGCGATGGAAGAGGGCATGATGGAGATCGTGCCGCGCCTGGAAAAGCGCACGCACTACATCGCCACCTTCGCCAACGTCATCACGCTGGTGGGCCTGCTGGGCACCATCGTGGGCCTGATCAAGGGCTTCACCGCGGTGGCCCAGGTCAACCCGGCCGAAAAGGCCGAGATGCTGTCGGCCTCGATCTCGATCGCGATGAACAACACTGCGTTCGCGCTGATGGTGGCCATCCCCTTCTTGCTCATCCATGCCTTCTTGCAGGCACGCACCAGCGAGATCGTCGACGGCCTGGAAGCGGCCAAGATCAGCTTCCTCAACCTCGTGCAGCGCGCGAAGGCCGAAGCCGCCGGGTCGGCCACGAAGTGAACGCTCGCCGGGCCCCGTGAAGGAACCATCATGCGCGTCAGACGTCTGCGCAAGCATCCGGCGGAGCTGGAAGTCACCGCCTTCATCAACCTCATCGTGGTGCTGCTGCCCTTTTTGCTGTCCACCGCGGTGTTCACGCGCATGTCGGTGCTGGAGCTGAGCCTGCCGGCGCGCCACACCGGCGGCATCGAGCAGCTCCAGGCCAACGACCTGAAGCTGGAGATCGTGATCCGCCGCGACGCCATCGAGGTGGGCGACCGCATCGGCGGCCTGATCCAGCGCATCCCGGCGGTGAACGGCACGCAGGACCTGCGCACACTCTCGGCCCTGATGCTCGAGATCAAGCGCCGCTTTCCCGACACCACCACCGCCAGCATCCTGGCCGAGCCCGACACCTCCTACGACCTGCTGGTGCAGGTGATGGACGCGACCCGCGCCACCTACACCGCCGAGGGCGCGAACCTGGTGCGCACCGATCTCTTCCCCGACGTGGCCATCGGCGACGCCCCGGTGATCAAGCGCTGAGGGCCTGCCATGAAACTCACGCCTTTGCAGAAACGCGCGCAGCGCAAGGCCCGCAACCAGTCGAACGTCGACCTGAACCTGGTGGCGCTGATCGACATCTTCACCATCTTGCTGTTCTTCCTGCTCTCGGCCGCCTCGGGCATCGAGATCCTGTCGGTGCCCAAGGGGGTGAAGCTGCCGCAGTCCACCGCCGAAACCGTGCCGCGTGAAACCGTGGTGGTCGTCATCAGCCCCGAGGACATCCTCGTCGAGGGCCGTCGCGTGGCCACCGTGGCCCAGGCCATGGCCACCCCCGGCGACCTGATCGCCCCGCTGAAGGACGAACTCGACGGGATCGCCAGCCGCCAGGTCATCCGCGCCGAAAACGCCGCCCAGGGCCGCACGCTCACCATCATGGGGGACAAGAACATTCCCTACGCGCTGCTGCGCAAGGTGATGGCCACCGCGGCACGGGCCCACTTTGCCGACGTGTCCTTCGCGGTGACCCGAAAGTACGAGGTGTCGTCATGAGCGCGGCCACGGCCATTTCCTTCCGCGGCCCGGTCCTCGCCTGGTCCATCCCGCCCGAGGACATCGCCCGCTTCCGGCGCGTGCTGCGCTGGGTGCTGGGCCTCACGGCGCTGCTGTGCCTGCTCTTCCTGCTGTGGCCCACCCCGCAACCCGACCCGCGCCAGGCACCGCCCGTGCCCGAGCGGCTGGCGCGGCTGATGATCGAACGCGAGGCCACGCCGCTACCGCCGCCCCCGCCGCCGGCGGTGCAGCGTGAGACGGCCCCCAAGCCCGAGGCTGAATCCACCACGGCTCCGAAGCCCCCGGCGGCCTCCACCAGCGTGCCGCGCGACAACCGCCGGCCCGATCCGTCCAAGCCCGCCACGGTGCCCAACCCCGTGCCCGAGGCGCGCAACCCCATCGAAGGCCGCCCGCCCGGTGAGGTGGGTGAAGCGCGCCGGCGCGCCGCGGGCGTGGGGTTGCTCGCGATGAAGGACGAGCTGGCCGAGCTGCGCGGCGCCCCGGTGGCCGTGCAGTTGCGCAAAGACATC
>NZ_JBKBVU010000184.1:0-6281 GCF_046289365.1 Caldimonas sp.
GTCATGGTATTTCTGGGCAATAAAAAAGGCGACCCCTTTTTAGGAGTCGCCTTTTACACTCCCCCGCCCGGGCTCGGGGTTTCGTCGGTCCCTCCCCTCTGGGTCCCTCCCCGCCCCCCCCCTCGCTGCTGGTACTCGCGTTAGGCGTTTTGTACGGCCAGGGCGTTGGCCGCCAAGGTGGCAGGCAGCCGCTGGGTGGCCTGCAGGTAGCGGTCTTCGGGGGTGAGGCGAAAGCCCACCGTGGCCACGTAAGCCACGGCACGGATGCGTGGGGTGCCGGCGTCTTCGTCCAGGCCCTCGAGCTGGGTGGCAATGCGCTGGATGCGCGCCTGGCGCAGCAAGGTCGCCGGCGGCCGCTCGGGCGCCAAGGCTTCGCGCGACAGGCCGGCGCTGACCAAGATCTGCCCACTGCCGTCGAGCAAGGCGGTGTCCTCGGCGGCCAGTTGATCGCGGATGCGCTCCAGGCCCAAGGCGCTGGCCCCGCCGCCCGCATCGGCCAGGCGGTCGGCCGCCGCGCGGGTCTTGGCTGCAAAGTCGTTGACCAGGGTGTCGAGGGTGACGCGGCCAAGGTTCAGGCCCGCATCCAGGGCCCCTTCGACCTCGACGTCGAACCACGAGTCGATGCTGTTGGCCACGAACTGGTAGCTCACGGTGTAGAGCAGCACGCCGGGGATCACGCCCACCAGGGCAAAGATGCCGGCCAGCTTGGCCAGCAGCCGTGAGCCGAACTTGCCGCGGCGCACGCGCACGGCCAGGCGCACCGCGGCGATCGCGATGGCCAGGATGAGCACCGAGGCGATGATCGCGTTCAGGCCGAGCAGCCAGCCATAGTGCTGTTCATAGAGCCGGCGGTTGTCGCTGGCCAGCGCGAGCAGGAACATCAGCACCAGCGCCGCGCCGGAGACGGCCACGATGGACAGGATCCAGGCCCAGCGGGTGGCTTTGGTCACGGCCGTTCTCCTGGGACGGGGCTCAGGGGCGGTCGGGAATCACCAGCACGCTCTGGGCGGCGAGGTCCCATTGCGACTGGCCGCCGATGCCGATCTGGAAGGGCCGCGGCAAGGGGCTTGTGTCCAGGCGGAAGACCAGCTCGGCGTAATGGCGCTCGCCCGCAGCCAGGCGCGAGCGGTCGGCGATCTTCCAGCCGGCCGTGCGGTGCATGGTCCCCAGGGCCTCGTGCAGCGACTCGAACTGCTGGCTGAAGGCCCCGGACTGCACGCGGTAGCGGCGCGTGAGCGGCTGGTAGGTGATGCGCCAGGACAGGCTGGCCGAGGCCACGCGCAGGTCGCGCCAGTACCAGCGGCTGCGGTAGGTGGTCACCTCGGCCTCGAAGTGCAGCGGCACGCCTTTGATCAGGGCGTCCTCCACGGCGCGGGGCAGCTCGATGCGGGTGCTGAAGCTCAGCTCCAGCCCCTCGTCGTTGCGATCGATCTCGACCTCCGACAGCGTGATGCTGCCGTTCTGGGCCTGGGCCGGACGGTGCACGAGGCCGCCCCCCAAAACCAGGGCCAGCACCAGGGCGATCAGCGCGCGCAGCACGGCCGCCAGCCGCCGGCCGGCCGCGGGGCCGGGGGCATCGGTCGAACGCGGCGCGGCGGTCAGCACGGGAGGACGGTCCGGGGGTCAGGCGGGTTTTTCGATCAGGGCGTAGTAGAAGCCGTCGTGGTCGACGACGGCCAGGGATCCATTGTCGGTCACGGGCAGCGCATGGCCGGGCGCCGGACAGGCCCGGGCCCCAGGATGGCGTTGCAAAAATGCGTCGATCTGGGCACCGCCCTCGGCCCGGAAGACCGAACAGGTGCAGTACAGCAGGTGGCCCCCAGGCCGCAGCAGCGGCCACAGCGCGTCGAGCAGTTCACGCTGGACCGCGGCCAGCGCTTCGATGTCGCCCGGGCGGCGCAGCCAGCGGATGTCCGGATGGCGGCGCACGATGCCCGAGGCGCTGCACGGGGCGTCGAGCACGATGGCGTCGAAGGGGCGGCCGTCCCACCAGGCCGCCGTGTGGCGGGCGTCGGCCGCCTTCAGCGTGGCCTGCAGACCCAGACGGTCCAGGGTCTGGCCCACGCGCTGCAGGCGATCGGGGTCGCTGTCCAGGGCCAGCAGGTCCAGGTCGGCCGACTCCAGCAGGTGGGCCGTCTTGCCGCCCGGGGCAGCGCAAGCGTCGAGCACGCGCGCGCCTGGGGGCAGGCCCGCCCCCAGCAGCAGCGGCGCCGCCCACTGCGCGGCCAGGTCCTGCACCGAGCACAGGCCTTGCGCAAAACCAGGGATCTGCTCCACCGGCCGGGGGCGATCGAGCACCAGCCCCACCTCGCCCACCAGGCGGCTGGGCAGGCCGGCGTCGGCCAGTTGCCGGGCATAGGTGTCGCGGTCGATGCGGCGGCGGTTCACCCGCAAGGTCATCGGCGGGTGCTGTTGGGCGCAGGCCAGGAGGGCTTCCCATTGAGCCGGCCAGTCCTGGCGCAGCCGCTCGACCCACCAGGCGGGATGGTTCCACCGGGCTTCGGGGTCGGCCTCGATCGCCGCCAGGCAGGCGACCCGCTCGCGCAGGAAGCGGCGCAGCACGGCATTGACCAGGCCGGACGCGGCGCGGGCCTGTCGCTTGGCCGCCTCGACGGCCTGATCGACCAGGGTGTGCTCGTCGTAACCCGAGGCAGGGCCTTGCACGAGCAGGGCCAGGGCCGTGCACAGCAGCGCCTCCAGCGGCGGCGCCGGCGTGCGGGGCACGAGATGGCGGCGCAGCGCGCGGGCGCGGCCGAGCTCGCGCATCACGGCAAAGCTCAGGGCCTGGGTGCCGGCGCGGGCAGGGGTCGGAACGCGCGCCAGCGCGTCGGAGAGGGAGCGGCCCCGTCCGACGGCGAGCACGGCCTCGGCGGCGTGGCCGAGCAGGCGGGACAGCGGCAGGGAGGTCGGGTTCACGGGGTGAAGTCTAGGCGCAGGTGACAAAACAAAGGGCCGCTGCACGGCAGCGGCCCTCGGGGCGGCGGGGACGACGGGTCAGGCCAGGGTGTCGGCCCAGATGTTTTGCGCCCAGTTCCAGGCATAGATGCCTTCGAGCTCCGTGGGGCCGGGCGACACGCCGCCCGAGCCGGCCACGGTCTTGAAGGTCTTTTCAGCGGCGACATACTCGTGCACGCTGGCCACGTGGATGACGTTCTTGCCGTCCACGAAGCTGTAGCAGGTGTTGGTGAGCATCGGGGCCGGGTTGATGGCCCAGCCGCGCAGCTCAGCCACGATGGCCGCCGCGGCCACCTTGGCGTGCGAGTTGGCCATGTGGCCGCTCTTGGGCATCAGCGGGGCGGTCTGGATGGCGTCGCCCAGCACGTGGATGTCCTTGGCCGCGGTGGACTCGAAGTTCAGGAAATTCACATGGCACCAGCGCGCATTCGCGTTGGCCAGGCCGGTGTCCACCGCGATCTTGCCGGCGCGCATGGTGGGCAGCACGTTGAGCACGTCGGCCTTCACATCGTCGGCGATCTCGAACTTGATGGTCTTGGTCCGGGCGTCCACCGCGACCGCCTTGTGCTGCGGGCGGTATTCGATGATGCCCTTGTACTGCTCGGCCCAGACCTTCTTGAACAGCGGCCCCTTGGAGGTGACGTCCGGGTTGGCGTCGAGCAGCAGCACCTTGGAGCGCGGCTTGGCGCGCTTGAAGTAGTCGGCCACCTGGCACACCCGCTCGTAGGGCCCGGGCGGGCAGCGGTAGGGGGCCTCGGGCACGGTCATCGCGAAGACGCCGCCATCGGGCATGGCCTCGAGCTGGCGGCGCAGCGCCACGGTCTCGGGGCCGGCCTTCCAGGCCTGCAGGATCTGGCCGGCCTCATGGGCGGCTTTCAGGCCCTGGATGCTGTCGAAGACCAGGTCGATGCCCGGCGAAAGGATGAGCTTGTCATAGGCGATGGTGGGGCCGGAGGCCAGCACCGCGACCTTCTTGGCCGGATCGATGCGGGCCACCGTGTCGCGCACCAGGCGCACACCGTGGCGGCGCACGAGGTTGTCATAGGGCGTGGTGATCTCGGCCAGGGTGCGGTGGCCGCCCAGCACCAGGTTGGAGATGGGGCAGGACACGAAGGCGCTCTGGGGCTCGACCAGCACGACCTCGATCTGGTAGTCCGACAGCAGGCGCACATACTTGGCCGCCGTGGCGCCGCCATAGCCACCGCCCACCACCAGCACACGGGCCTTGGACGGCACGCCGGTGGTCGCGCAGGCGCTCAGGCCCAGCACGCCGGCGGCGGCGGCCCCTTGCAGGAAGGAACGTCGTTGCAGCATCGCGGGCCTCCTCACTTCTTCTGCGCGGCGAAATAGGCCGCGATCTGGTGGATCTGCTCGTCGCTGTAGCCCTTGGCGAGCTGGTGCATCACCGTGGCCGTGCGCGTGCCGGTCTTGAAGGCCTTCATCTGTTCGACGATGTAGACCTGCGGCATGCCCGCCAGCGCCGGCACCTGCGAGCCTTGCACCGCACGGCCGTCGGTGCCGTGGCAGTTGGCGCAGGTGGCCGCGAGACTGCGGATGTACAGGGCCTGCGCATCCTGCGCGGCTGCACCGCCGATGGCGGCGCAGGCCAGGGCGGCTGCGATCAAGGGTTTCGGACTCATCGTGCTGGCTCCTTCTCGTTGTTCGAATCAAGTCACTTCAATGTACTGGTCGGCCAGTGCCTGCGGCAACGGCACGCCCAGCAGCACCGCGGCCAGCCGCAAGGCGTCGGCCGCTTCGTCCACCAGGCGAGGGGCCCCGGCCTGACGCACCGCCGCATCGACCCAGGCGCGCACCAGCACCGGCCGCTGCATGGCCGAGAGCTGCGCGAGCCGCGCCCAGGCATGAGCCACCGCGTCGGCGTCGGGCGCCACCCATGCGGGCACGGGCTGAGGGGACCACAAGCCGCCCATCACCTCGAGGTACCACGCCGGTGGCCGGCCGTTCGCACACGCGGACGCATCGACCATTCTCGCCAGAAAGGCCGTGGCCGTGGTCACGTCCTTAGCCAAATGAGCAATATCGTTATCACCCGCGGGCGGGGGCGGTCGTTGCGCGGCCCCGCTGAGCAGGTGGCGCATCACCAACCAGCGCAGGCGGTCCATGGGGCTGACCTGGCCGTCGGCCTTCATGATGCGGCGCGCTGCCTCCACCAGACCCCGGCGCTCGGCCAGCGGGGCCTTGGCACTGCGACGCAGCATCATTTCCCACACCGGCAGCCGCGTGGCGTGGGTGAGCTGGGCGAGCTCGGCACGCACGTCCGCAGCCACGGCCAGCCCGGCGGTCTCCTCGGCCCAGGCCTGCCATTCGCGCTCCTGACCGGGTGTGACCAGCAGGCCCAGCACCGCCGCGCGGCGCTCGCCCGGGCCCTGCCAGCGCGCGATGCGCGCCAAGGCCTCGCGTTCGCGCTGCGCGGGGCTGTCCAGGGCCGGGGCCTGCGTGGCATCGTGGCGCCAGGCGTCTCGCCCCTGGCCCGCGGCGGGGGCTTCGGCCGGCAGCACGAGGTCCACGGCGTCGTCCCCCGCGGGGGGCACCAGACCGGCCATCGGCTGGGTGAGCGGGGCGTCGTCGTCCTCGGGCGGCAGCACGCGCGCGGCCAGGGGCACCACCTCGAAGCCATAGATGCGGCGGATGCGTTCGGCCAGCGGAGGGTGGGTGGCGAACAAGTCCCAGCGCAGACGCGAGACGAAGAACAGGTGGGAGAGGCTTTCGGCCTGGGCATGGTGGATGCGGTCGCTGCCACGCCAGGCCTGGTCGGCGATCTTGCGCAAGGCCCCGCCGATGCCCTCGATGTTGCGCGTGTACTTCACCGCCGAGGCATCGGCCAGGAACTCGCGCTGGCGCGACACGGCGGCCTTGAGCAGGCGTCCGGCGATCCAGCCCAGCGAGCCCACGGCCATCAGGGCCAGGCCGAACAGGACACCCGCCCCGCGCCGGCCGTGGGTGTCGGGCTCCACCAGCGAGCGGCCGAAGTTGTAGACCATCTGCAGGCCCCAGACCAGGCCGATCAGGCGCATGTTGAGCCGGGTGTCCCCATGGAAGAGGTGGCTGAACTCATGGGCCACGACCCCCTGCAGCTCATCACGCGTGAGCCGTTCCAGCGCCCCGCGGGTGACGGCGATGACCGCGTCGTCGCGGTCCCAGCCCGCAGCGAAGGCATTGATGGCCTGCTCGCGCTGCAGCACGTACACCGGCGGCGGTGTCATGCCTGCGGCCAGGGCCACCTCGTCGACCACGTTGCGCAGGCGCTTTTCGTACAGGTCGCCCACCCGTCCCTCGGGCGGATCGATGGGCGTGCCGCCGGCCAG
>NZ_JBKBVU010000004.1:0-23788 GCF_046289365.1 Caldimonas sp.
TGGCCCTCTTCGTCCACCGTGGCCGACTGTGCCTGCAACTGCCCCACCAGGCGTCCCCGGGCATCGAACTCGTAGAGCCGCACCTGCTGCAGGCGGCCGTCGGGCCCGGCCGCGGTGACCTGCACCGAGTAGCTGCGCTCGCCATCGGGCGTGGCCTGTCGGTCTTTCAGCCAGGTCCCGGCCTGGCCATACACCGTCTGTCCGCGCGCCATCGTCCGCATTGCATGGGCCTGCCGATCGCTGTAGGGCGCGAGGTAATCCCCCAGCACGAAGGTGAGGGCGGCGAACACCAGCCCCAGTCCGAGCAGGAGGGCCAGCGCGCGCTGCGGCCCCAGGCCGCTGACGCGCAGGATCGTGAATTCCGAGGACTGCGCCATGCGGGCCATTGAGTAGATGGTGCCGATCAGCACGGCGATCGGCATCAGCACATAGAGGTGGCCGGGCAGCAGCAGCAGGCAGTACAGCAGTGCCTGGTGCAGCTGGTACCCGCCTCGACCCACCCGCTCCAGTTCGTCCACGGCGTCGATGAAGAAGAACAGCGCCAGGAAGGCCACCGCGACGAAGGCGATGGACGTCAAGATATCGGTGTACAGCAGGCGGCGGACGGTCTTCATGCCCGGGCCCCCGAGGCGGCCGGGCGACCCAGTCCCGGCAGCAGGCCGCGCAACCCATGCACCCGCCAGCGCAGCAGGCCCAGCGCAAGTGCCGTGGCGCTGCCATGCACTGCCAGCAGGGCGGCCGGTGGGCTCAGGCGCCCGATGGACACCCAGGCCTGCGAGAGGTTGAGCAGGTTGTAGTACACGACGAAAGTCAACAGGGCGAACATCAGGTTCCAGCTCGTCCCTCGCCGAGGCGAGGTCGCCGACAGGCCCACGCCGAGCAAAACGAGGTTGAAGGCCGTCAGCGGCAGGCCGAGCCGCCAGGTCAGCTCCCCCAGATGGCGCGGCTGGGGGTCCAGCCACAGCGACAGGCTCGAGCGCGCCCGCGGGGGCAGCGCCGGCTCCTGCGGGCGCACCTTCTCATCGACCAAGATGCGATAGGTCTCGAACTGCGCGATGCGCCGCTCGCCGGTGCGCAGATCGTGGTCGGTCTGCTGCCCGGCCTCGAGCACGAGATAGCGGTCCTCGCCCTCGAACTCGATGCGCCCCACGCTCGCGGTGGTCACGGTCTCGCGTCCTTCCTCACGCGTGAGGACGAACACGTTGCGCCCGACGCGGCCCTCGTCGGTGTTGCGCTCGATGAAGAAGACCCGCCGGCCGTCGCTGGAGCTCTGGAATTGGCCGGGCGTGACCCGGGAGAGATCCGAGCGTCGCTCGTAGAGCGTGCGCAGTTCCGAGATGCTCTGATTGGCCCAGGGCCACACCAGCAGCGCCAGCACCGCGATCGCGGCAAGGACCGGGGCTGCGAGCCTGAGCACCGGCCGGGCGAATCGGCTCAGCGGCACCCCGCTGGCGAACCACACGGCCATCTCGCTGTCGCGGTACATGCGTGACAGCGTGCTCACCGTGGCGACGAACAGCGACAGCGCGAGGATGGAGGGCAGGTAACCCAGCACCGTGTAACCCAGCAGCAGCACCACGTGTTGCGGAGAGACCGCCCCGCTGGCCGCCTGGCCCAGGGTGCGGATCAGCATCATCGTGAGCACGATGGTCAGCAGCACCACCAAGGTGGCACCGAAACTGCGGCTCAGCTCTTTGCGGACGGAGGAATCGAATAACATCGGCGCACCGAATGAACGGTCGCATTATGGACTTTCGAGCTCTTTCCTCCTCGCCGGCCCTGTGGGCCGAAACGCCCTGCGACGCGCTGGTGGTCGTCTTGAACGCGGCCCAGCCGGCGCAGGACCTGGCCGAACCCGTGGCCGGGCTGCTCGCCGATGCCTTGAAGACCGGAGACCTCGCCCTCAAGGCCGGCCGCAGCCTGTACCTGCATCGTCCGGCCGGACTGCGTGCGCCTCGCCTGGTATTCACGGTGGCGGCTGACGGATCGGCCAAGGCTTACCGCACTGCGCTGAGCGCCGCGATGCAAGTGCTCAAGAGCGGCGCAGCGCGCCACCTGGCCGTGACGCTGGCGCCGCAGGCGACCTGGTCGCCTGCGCACGCCCACGCCCTGGTCGGCGCCGTCGAGGAGGCCACCTACGTCTATCGTCACACCAAGCCCAGTGCACCGCCGGCGCCGGTGGTGTCGAAGGTGAGCCTGCTGGTGGGCAAGGAGGGGCTCAAGGCCGTCCAGCACGACCTCGCCCAGGCCCGCGCGATTGCCCTCGGGGTGGCCGTGGCCCGCGAGTGGGCCAACCGCCCCGGCAACCACTGCACCCCCACCCACCTGGCCGACGAGGCGCGCCGACTGGGCAAGGCCCACGGGCTCAAGGTCGATGTGCTCGATCGCAAGGCCGTCGAGAAGCTGGGCATGGGGGCCTTCCTGGCCGTGGCCCAGGGCTCGGAGCAGCCCTTGCGTTTCATCGTGATGCGCTACGACGGCGGCCGCCGCGGCGAGGCGCCCCATGTGCTGGTGGGCAAGGGCATCACCTTCGACACCGGGGGCATCTCGATCAAGCCGGCCGCCAAGATGGACGAGATGAAGTTCGACATGAGCGGGGCCGCCAGCGTGCTGGGCACCATGCGGGCCCTGGCCGAACTCAAACCCCGCCTGAACGTGATCGGCCTGATCCCGGCTTGCGAGAACATGCCTGACGGCCGCTCGGTCAAGCCGGGTGATGTGGTGACCAGCCTGTCGGGCCAGACGATCGAGATCCTCAACACCGATGCCGAAGGGCGGCTGATCCTGTGCGACGCACTGACCTACGCGGAGCGCTTCAAGCCTGCCTCGGTGGTGGATGTCGCCACGTTGACGGGGGCCTGCGTGATCGCACTGGGGCACCACCACAGCGGTCTGTTCACGGCCGACGATGCGCTGGCCGAGGCCCTGCAGACGGCCGGCCGGGAAGCCTTGGACACCTGCTGGCGCATGCCGTTGGATGAGGAGTACGACGAGGCGCTGAAAAGCAATTTCGCCGACATGGGCAACGTCGGCGGTCGCGCGGGCGGCGCGATCACCGCGGCGATGTTCCTGCGCCGCTTCACCAGCAAGTACCGCTGGGCGCACCTGGACATCGCCGGCACGGCCTGGAAGAGCGGCCCGGCCAAAGGGGCGACGGGCCGCCCGGTGGCCCTGCTGGCGCGCTACCTGCTGAGCCAAGCGCGTTGAGCGTCGCGAGCGCCGTGACGGCCATCGCCTTCCACTTCAACATGCCCGACAAGCTGGCCTATGCCTGCCGGCTGCTGCGCAAGGCCAGCCGTGCCGGCGCCCAGGTCGGTGTGGTGGGCCGCGATACCGACCTGGCGGCGCTCGACCGGGCCCTGTGGGTCTTCGACCCGGTCGACTTCCTGCCCCATGTCCGCCTGCCCCTGACCGAGGGCGAGGCCGGGCGGCGTCTGGCCTCCCACACCCGCCTGTGGCTGGCGTCGAGCCCCACCGAGCTGCCACACCGCGAGGTGCTGGTGAACCTGGGAGACGAGGTGCCGGCCTCTTTCGACGCCTTCGGGCGCCTCATCGAACTGGTCGGTCTCGACGAGGACGATCGCCGGCAGGCCCGCCTGCGCTGGAAGCACTACCAGTCCTGCGGCTACGCTGTCGAGCGGCACGAGGTGGGCGGCGGCTGAAGACCGCCCCCGCGGAGGCGGCCCGGGCTTCGGGTCCCCCGCGCACCACGGACGTGCAGACGCTCGCGGCACGTGACGCCGATGCAACAGCAATCAGGGGCAACGCCATGGAGTTTTCCACGCAGGTTGATATACAGTTTGCGGTTCCAACCCAAGGCGCGGCGTGGCCGTGCCCGGATTCAAGTTCGCAGCTCATTTTTCAAGGACATCTATGAAGAAGCTGACTCTCTTGGCAACTGCGGTCGCCCTGGCTGGCCTGGCCGCATGTGGAAAGAAGGAAGAGGCGCCCGCCGCCGCCGCGCCGGCCGCGGCCCCTGTCAGTGAGGAGGTGGTCCGCCTGGGCCATGTGGGCCCGACCAGCGGCGCGATTGCGCACCTGGGCAAGGACAACGAATTGGGCGCGCGCTTGGCCATCGATGAGCTCAACGCCCAGGGTTTGGTCATCGGCGGCAAGAAGATCAAGTTCGAGCTGCTGGCCGAAGACGACGCGGCCGATCCGAAGCAGGGCACTGCAGCGGCCCAGAAGCTCGTCGATTCGGGTGTCAAGGGCGTGATCGGCCACCTGAACTCGGGCACCACCATCCCCGCGTCGAAGATCTACAGCGACGCCGGCATCCCGCAGATTTCGCCCTCGGCCACCAACCCTCGCTACACCCGCCAGGGCTTCAAGACCACCTTCCGCGTGGTGGCTGACGACGTCCATCTGGGCGGCACGCTGGGCCGCTATGCCGTCAGCACCCTGCAAGGCAAGGCGATTGCCGTGATCGACGACCGCACGGCCTACGGTCAGGGCGTGGCCGACGAGTTCGAGAAGGGCGTCAAGGCCGCCGGTGGCAACGTCGTCGCGCGCGAGTTCACCCATGACAAGGCGACGGACTTCACCGCCATCCTGACCACCATCAAGGGCAAGAACCCCGACGTCGTCTTCTACGGCGGCATGGACGCCGTGGCCGGCCCGATGCTGCGCCAGATGAAGTCGCTGGGTATCAATGCCAAGTTCATGGGCGGCGATGGCATCTGCACGGGCGAGCTGCCCAAGCTGGCCGCCGGCAGCATGGGTGACGAGCAGGTCTACTGCGCCGAGGCCGGTGGTGTCGAAGGCGAGCAAAAGGCGGGCCTGGACGCGTTCAAGGAGAAGTTCAAGCAGAAGTTCGGCGTGGACGTGCAGATCTACGCTCCGTACGTGTATGACGCCACCATGGTCATGGCCGAGGCCATGAAGAAGGCCGACTCCACCGATCCGGCCAAGTACCTGCCGGAGCTGGCCAAGATCGAGTACAAAGGTGTGACCGGCACCATCACCTTCGACGAGAAGGGCGACATCAAGAACGGTGCGCTGACGCTGTACACCTACAAGGGCGGCCAGCGCGAGCAGCTCGCCGTGATCCGCTGATCGCCGAGCGGCCGAACCCTCAAAAAAAGGGCGTCCTCCGGGACGCCCTTTTTGTTGGGTTTCTCTCTATTTCTCTCTACATCACGGGCGGTGAGCCGCCCAAAAACACAAAACCCCGCAGAGCATGGCTCCGTGCGGGGTTCTGGCGGAGAGGGCGGGATTCGAACCCGCGGTGGGCTATTCACCCACACACGCTTTCCAGGCGTGCGACTTAAACCACTCATCCACCTCTCCGGGGTGTTCGTGGGGCCTGTTGGCCGAAACCTCGGATTGTAGCAAGTTTGATCTGACTTGCGAAAGCCCGCCTCAGCCTGGAGCCTGATACTCAGCGGCTCGCGGCAGGGGCGCTTTTCATGAGCGTCATTGCGGTTCCGATCAGGGCCGACACCTCGGTCATGTTGCCGGGCACGATCATCGTGTTGTTCTTCTGGGCGAGTTGGGCGTAGGCTTCCACCGCCTTCTCGGCCACCTTCAGGTTGACGGCTTCCGCGCCGCCGGGTTGCTGGATCGCCGCTGCGATCTTGCGGATGGCCTCGGCCGTGGCCTCGGCCACGGCGACGATGGCAGCGGCCTGACCCTGGGCGATGTTGATCTCGGCCTGGCGCTCTCCCTCGGACTTGTTGATGAAGGCCTGGCGTTCACCTTCGGCGATGTTGATCTGTTCCTGCTTGCGTCCTTCGGAGGCGGCAATCAGGGCGCGCTTCTCGCGCTCGGCCGTGATCTGGGCCTGCATCGCGCGCAGGATCTCATTGGGCGGGGTCAGGTCCTTGATCTCGTAGCGCAGCACCTTCACGCCCCAGTTCAGCGCAGCTTCATCCAGGGCATTGACGACGGCGACGTTGATCGCCTCGCGCTCCTCGAAGGTCTTGTCCAGCTCCATCTTGCCGATCACTGAGCGCAGGGTGGTCTGGGCGAGCTGGGTGATGGCAATGATGTAGTTCGACGAGCCATAACTCGCACGCATCGGGTCGGTGACCTGGAAGTACAGGATGCCATCGACAGCGAGCTGCGTGTTGTCCTTGGTGATGCAAACCTGGCTGGGCACATCCAGCGGGATCTCCTTCAGCGAGTGCTTGTAAGCCACGCGGTCGATGAAGGGCACGAGGATATTCAAGCCCGGGCTGAGCACACCGTGAAAGCGGCCCAGGCGCTCGACCACCCAGGCATGCTGTTGCGGCACCACCTTGATGGATTGGGCGATGAAGATGACTGCGATGAACAGCAAGACGATGGCAACGATTTCCATGGTTCCTCCGGGAGCGATGGGGGGATTCAGCGGTCGACGAGCAGGTGGTTGCCCTCGACGGCGCGGATGGTGTAAGTGCCGGGTTCGGGCGTGCCTGTACCGGCATAGCGGGCCGTCCAGATGGCGCCGCGGTAGTTCACACGGGCGGTCTGGTCGGGCCGCCATTGTTCGATGGTGACGTGCTTGCCGATGTCGAGTTGGTTGTGGTCAGGCCGGCCGTGTGCATCGCGCGCGGGGTGGCGGTTGCGCTGCCAGCGCCACAGGGCGACAGCCCCTCCGCCGACGATGGCGGCCGCCACGAGCTGGCCGCTGAAGCCCAGCCCGGCATGGGCGGCGACGGCACCGGCGGCCAGGCCCATGGCGATCATCAGCAGGTAGAAGGTGCCGGTGAGCAATTCGGCGACCACGGCCAGGCCGGCGAGCAGCCACCACCAGGTGGCGTCGTGAAAATCCATCGCAGGTGTCCTCCGGTCTCAATGACGGGCCGCTGGCAGTGTACGTCGCGGTGTGCACCGTGCCTGCCTGCTGCGGGATGGATGTGGTACCGACGGGACAGCCGGTACCGCGTCACGGCCCGGGACCGGCGCAGGCCCTACACTTGCCGGTTTCCATTTCCGATTTGCGCCCTTGGGGGGCCTGCCATGCTGCGCTTTCACTTTCCCATCGTGATCATTGACGAGGATTTCCGTTCCGAGAACGCCTCGGGCCTGGGCATCCGGGCCCTGGCCGATGCGATCGAGAAGGAGGGCTTCGAGGTGCTGGGCGTGACCAGCTACGGCGATCTGTCCCAGTTCGCCCAACAGCAGAGCCGGGCCAGCGCTTTCATCCTGTCCATCGATGACGAGGAGTTCGGCTCGGGCTCGAGTGAGGAGGTGGATGCGGCGTTGAAGAGCCTGCGTGCATTCGTCAGCGAGATCCGCTTCAAGAACGCCGAGATCCCCATCTATCTGTACGGCGAGACACGCACCTCGCAGCACATCCCGAACGACGTGCTCAAGGAGTTGCACGGTTTCATCCACATGTTCGAGGACACACCGGAGTTCGTGGCACGCCACATCATCCGCGAGGCCAAGAGCTACCTCGATTCGCTGGCGCCGCCGTTCTTCCGCGCTTTGGTGGGCTATGCGCAGGACGGCTCCTACTCCTGGCACTGTCCCGGCCATTCCGGTGGGGTGGCCTTCCTGAAGAGCCCGATCGGGCAGATGTTCCACCAGTTCTTCGGGGAAAACATGCTGCGCGCCGACGTGTGCAATGCGGTGGAGGAGCTCGGCCAGTTGCTCGATCACACCGGCCCGGTGGCTGCCTCCGAGCGCAATGCCGCGCGTATCTTCAATGCCGACCACTGCTTCTTCGTGACCAACGGCACATCGACGTCCAACAAGATGGTATGGCACCACACCGTCGCCCCGGGCGACGTGGTGGTGGTGGACCGCAACTGCCACAAGTCCATCTTGCACGCCATCACGATGACCGGCGCCGTGCCGGTGTTCCTGACGCCCACGCGCAACCACTACGGCATCATCGGGCCCATTCCGCAAAGCGAGTTCACGCCCGAGGCGATTCAGAAGAAGATCGCCGCCAACCCGCTGCTCAAGGGGGTGGACCCAAAGAAGGTCAAGCCGCGCGTGCTGACCATCACGCAGAGCACTTATGACGGCGTGCTCTACAACACCGAGAGCATCAAGTCGATGCTCGACGGCTACATCGACACACTGCACTTCGACGAAGCCTGGCTGCCGCATGCGGCTTTCCATGACTTCTACTCGGGCATGCACGCGATGGGCAAGCACCGGGCCCGCACGAAGGAGTCGCTGGTGTTCGCGACGCAATCCACGCACAAGCTGCTGGCCGGCCTGTCGCAGGCCTCGCAGATCCTCGTGCAGGATTCGCAGACCCGCAAGCTCGACCGGGCGCTGTTCAACGAGGCCTACCTGATGCACAGCTCCACCTCGCCGCAGTACGCGATCATCGCCTCGTGCGACGTGGCTGCGGCAATGATGGAGCCTCCGGGGGGCACGGCCCTGGTGGCGGAGAGCATCCTCGAAGCCCTGGACTTCCGTCGGGCCATGCGCAAGGTGGAGAAGGAGTTCGGATCCGACTGGTGGTTCAAGGTCTGGGGGCCGGACAAGCTGGTCGAATCGGGCATCGGCCAGCGCGAAGACTGGATGATCAAGGGCACGGCCAAGTGGCATGGCTTCGGCAAGCTGGCTGAAGGCTTCAACATGCTCGATCCGATCAAAGCGACGATCGTCACCCCGGGGCTGGATCTGAACGGCAAGTTTGCGAAGACCGGCATCCCGGCCTCGATCGTCACCAAGTACCTGGCCGAACATGGCGTGGTGGTCGAGAAGACGGGGCTGTACTCCTTCTTCATCATGTTCACGATCGGCATCACCAAGGGACGCTGGAACACGATGCTGACGGCCCTGCAGCAGTTCAAAGACGACTACGACAAGAACCAGCCGATGTGGCGCATCCTGCCGGAGTTCTGCGCCCAGCACCCGCGCTACGAGCGCATGGGCCTGCGTGATCTCTGCCAGGGCATCCACGAGATGTATGCCAAGCGTGACATCGCCCGCCTGACGACGGAGATGTACCTGTCCGATCTGCAGCCGGCGATGAAGCCCAGCGATGCCTATGCACGCATCGCCCACCGCGAGACCGAGCGCGTGGAGATCGACAAGCTCGAAGGCCGCATCACGACCTCTTTGTTGACGCCTTATCCGCCGGGCATCCCGCTGCTCATCCCCGGCGAGCGCTTCAACCGCAAGATCTGCGATTACCTGCGCTTCACCCGAGAGTTCAATGCGGCCTTCCCGGGTTTCGACACCGACGTGCACGGCCTGGTGGAGGAGGACGACGCCAGCGGCAACCGGCGCTATTACGTCGATTGCGTGCGTTGACGGGAGCCCTCAGAGCACGTGGGAGATGAGCATGCCCGGAGGATGGTCGGGGCCGGCGTCGCCGGCCTGGGCTGGCCGGGGCACGCTGCTGCCCGTTTCGCGGCGCACGGCCACGCCCACGGCCACCATGTCCACCACCAGCAAGTGCAGGATGCGCGAGATCATCGCAAGGAACGTGGCGCTGTCCTCGTTATGATCCACCGGGATGCACACCGTGGCTTTCTTGGCCAGCGGTGACTTGCTGGCCGTGATGGCCAGCACGGCCGCCCCACGGTCGCGGGCCAGAGTGGCGGCGCGCACCAGCTCGGGCGGCTGGCCCGAACTGGAGATGAATACCGCCACATCCTGCGGCCCCAGCAGCTCGGCCGCCATCGACTGCATCGATGCGTCGGTGTGCGCCACCGAGGGGATGCGGAAACGGAAAAGCTTGTGCTGGGCATCCAGGGCGACCACGGCCGAGTTGCCCATCGCGTAGAACTCCACGCGCTTGGCCTGGCGCAGCAGTTCGATGGCCTGGTCCACGGCTTCGACGTTGAGAGACTCGCGGAACTGCACGATGGCCGAGATGGTGTTGTCCAGCACCTTGGCGCACAGGTCGGGGGTCGCGTCTTGCCGGCGCACCTGGGTGCGCTGCACGGGGATGTTGCCGGTCAGGCCGGAGGCCAGCTTGAGCTTGAAGTCGGCCAGCCCCTGGAAGCCGAGCGACCGGCAGAAGCGGATCACCGTGGGTTGGCTGACTTCGGCCATCTGGGCGATCACGGCGATCGCATCGTTGAGCACCGTGCGCGGGTTGTCGAGCACAAAGTCGGCCACCCGTCGCTCGGCCGGCGTCAGGCTGGGCCGGGCTGCGCGCACCCGCTCCATCAGCGGGTTGCCGCCTTCATGGGCGGGCACATGCTCGGCCAGCAGCGAGGACACGCCGTGGAAGGCCGGGTTCTCGGCCGTGAGCACATAGGTGGGGATGCGGGCCACGTAACCCGAGAAGCGCCCTTTGGCCTCGAAGCGCTGCCGGAACCCCGAGCGCAGGAAGAACTCGCCCAGTCGCGGCACGATGCCCCCGCCGATGTAGATGCCGCCGGTGGCCCCGAGAGTGAGGGCCAGGTTCGAGGCGACCGTGCCCAGCATGTTGCAGAAGGTCTCGACGGTCTCGACGCACCAGGGGCACAGGTTCTGGATCGCGCGCTGGACGATGTGGGTGGTGCTCAGCCGGGCCGGCAGGTCGGTGCGGCCCTCGGTGAGGGCCTGATAGATGATCTCGATGCCCGGGCCTGAGACCAGCCGTTCGGCTGAGACGTGGGTGAGCGACCTCCAAGCGTATTGCAGCACCTTGAGCTCACGCTCGTCGGCCGGCGAAAAGCTCACATGGCCGCCTTCGGTGGCCAGGGTGGCCCAGCGGTCCCCCACGGGGACCAGCCCCGAAACGCCCAGGCCCGTGCCCGGTCCGAGCAGGCCGATCACACCGTTGGCCTGGGGTTCTCCACCACCGATCTGCTCACGTCCTTGCTCGCCCACCCGCGGCAGCGACATTGCCAGCGCGGTGAAGTTGTTCACCACCAGCAAGGTGGACAGGCCCAGCAAGCGCTGCGCACCGGCGATCGAGAAGGCCCAGTCGCGGTTGGTCATGCGCACCCAGTCGCCTTCGATCGGGTTGGCGATCGCCACGGCCGCATGGCGGGGCTTCAGGCCGGGAGGCAGGCTGTCGAGATAGGCCTGCACCACCTCGACGAAGCCAGGGTAGTCGGCGCAAGGCAGCACCGTGACATAGTCGAAGCGGCCGGGCTGCTGTTCCAGGCAGAAGCGGGCGTACGTGGCGCCGATGTCGGCCAGCAGGCGCGGGTCGGGGTAGGGAGGGGTGAAGCCCGGCATGTCAGGTCCTCCCGTGGCCACGAGCATGGGCGTGGTGAGGACCGAACCGGCAGCGTTGGATGGGGACGAGGGCATGGCAGGCATTTTCCATGCACACTGTACCCAAGATTGGGCCCCCGGCGGGCAGCCGGGCCGGGCTGGGGCTGCAAGGCGTCATGCGCGGTTCCTGCTCAACGCCCGGCCGCTGCCGGGTCGCGCTCCAGCAGCACGACGCGGCCGGCCTCCAGACTCACCCGCCCGTTGCTGACGGTCACCGGCCGACCGGTGTAGGCATCGCGCAGGCGCTCACCTTCGCGGAAGACCTGTCCCACTGGCAGGGTGACTGGCCCTGGGTTGGTCAGGGCGACCACGACGCGGTCTGCGCTTTCGGCATCGACGCGGCTGAACACGTAGGGTGTGGCCTGCAAGAGCTCATGCACGCCACGGGCCAGCGCCACATGGCGGGCCCGGAAGGTCCCGAGCTTGCGCCAATGGGACAGCAGCTCTGCATCGATGCTGTCCCAGTTCATGAACGAGCGGGTCGATTGCTGGGGGTCGGTGCGTGGGCGGTGTCCTTCCGGCCGCCCGGTCTCGTCGCCGTAGAAGATCTGCACGCCGCCGGGCACCAGCATCAACGCGGTGCCGGCCTCGAACAGACGCTTGCGGTTGAAGAGTTCGGTGTCGTGCGAGGAGATGTAAGCGAGATTGCTGAAGCCGGGCCGTCCGGCATAGACGCGTGCGTACTGTGCAAAGAGGGGTTCGGGTTCGCTGAAGCGACGCCCCTGCTGCTGGAAGTGGAAGTCGATCATCGCGTCGAAGCCGGCGTCGTGCAGCGCGCTGCGCTCGGGCCCATGACCCCAGTACTCACCCACCATCCAGAAGGGCTCGTCGTCGATCTTCTTGTCCGGGTTCCTGGCCTTCCATTCGGCCAGGGCCTTGGTGGCTTCGCGCTTGAGTTCGGCCCAGGCTTCGGGCTCGACATGCTTGACGGTGTCGGCGCGAAAGCCGTCGATCCCATACTCGCGCACCCAGTCGGTCAACCACCGGATGAGATAGCCGCGCACCGTGGTGTCGGGCAGGTCTCGTGCTCGCGTGTCCGGCTTGTTGCGCAGGAAGGTGGGCAGCCGGACGGCCTGCTTGCTCTCGGTGCGGAAGTCGGGCAGGTAGGCCAGTTGCATCGTGCGGTCGTCTCGGCCGCCGTCGAGGTAGCCGGGCAGTCCGGCACGCACCCAGTCCCGCCCCCACCATTGCCCGAACGCGAAGCTGTTGTAGTCGATGAAGCTGTGGTAGTTGCGCAGCGTGGCCTGCTCGTGGCCGGGCCACAGAACCTTGGGCACCAGTTCGGCGGCCGTTCGCAGGTCCAGGTAGCCGGGATGGTTGATGACCACGTCGAAAAGCACCCGAATGCCTTGTGCGTGGGCGGTGTCGACCATCTCACGCAGTTCCTCCGCGGTGCCCATGTTGCGGTCGAGCACGGTGTAGTCCAGCGCGTAGTAGCCGTGGTAGGCGTAGTGCTTGAATTCCTTGTCACCACCCACCACCCAGCCGCGGATCTGCTCATAGGGGGCCGTGATCCACAGGGCATTCACCCCCAGCGCCTTGAAATAGCCTTCCCTGAGTTTGATCGTCAGGCCCTTGAGATCCCCGCCGTGGAAAGTGCCCACGTCGTCCTTGGGGTTGGCCTCCCGCTGGCGTCCGTAGCTGTGGTCATTGCCGGGGTTGCCGTTGAAGAAGCGGTCGGTGATGACGAAGTAGACGATGGGGTTGTCGGCAAAGCGGCCCGGCACGGCATGCGGCGCGGCGGTGCTGGCCTGCGGGGCCGCGACGGCGGGAGCGGACGCAGGCGGCGGGGTCGCGGTGCCGCAGGCGACGAGCAAGGGGGCGAGCAGCAGGGCCGGGTGAAGCAGTTTCATGGCAGAAGGCAGCACGGGCCTGCGCCGAGGCGGTGGCACAGGCCGCAAGATGTTGAACGGCCCCGCCGCGCGCGGTACGCAAGCGGCGGGGAACGCTAGGCGAGGGCGTCAGTTCACTTGCAGGGTTTGGCCTCGCGAGCCTTCTTCGCATCGGCCAGCGAGGTGTAGATGGTGCGGTCGCCGTTGTTCACCCAGATCTGCTTGTGGAGCTTGCCATCGAAGGCCATGTCACGGCCCCCCTGGTCCTTGGTATCGCCCTTGTGGATGATGTAGTTGACCCGGCCATTGACGTAGTCGTCGAGCTTGGTGTGCCAGTACACGCCAAAGTCGTCCTTGCCGGTGGGCATCATGGGCTTTTGCCACTCGATCCCCGGCAATGGAATACCCCCATCTTTCCAGAGGTGCACCCCCCAGCCGTCGTAGTTGTTGTCGCAGCGGTTGTAATGGATGGACACGTATCCGGCCGGCGGTGCGGAGCTCTGGGCCAGGGCCCCGGCACAGGCTGCGAGCACGGTGGCGGCGACGGTTGCCTTCAGAAGGGAAGTGATGCGCTTCATCGTGATGTCTCCTTGCAGGTGGTTGAGGAGCGGTTGGGGATTCGTCGTGCAGTCATCAGCCTTTCAGCCCGCCGGCCGTGAGGCCGGAGACCATCCATTTCTGGGCGAGGATGAAGACCACGGTGATGGGCAAGCCCGAGAGGATGGCGGCGGCGGCAAAGTCGCCCCACAGGTAGCGCTGTTCGTAGAGGAAGAGCTTGGAGCCCACCGCCAGCGTGAGCTGGTTCTGACCCTGTAGCAGCACCGATGCCACCGGATACTCGATGATCGCGTGAATGAAAGCGAGCAGGAAGACGACCAGCAGGATCGGAACGGCCATGGGCAGCAGCACCAGCCGGAAGGCCTGCCACGCAGAAGCGCCGTCCACCTTGGCGGCCTCCTCGATCTCGGAGGGGATGGTGTCGAAGTAGCCCTTGATCGTCCAAGTGAACAGGCCGATACCTCCGGCATAGGCCAGCAACAGCGAGGCATGGCTGTCGATGCCAAAGAAGGGGAAGATATTGCCGATGCGGTCGAAGATGGCATAGATGGCCACCAGCGCCAGCACGGCCGGGAACATCTGGATCAGCAGCAGCGCAGAGAGGGCCTGCGACCGACCGCGGAACTTCATGCGGGCGAAGGCGTAGGCCGCGGTGGTGGACAGCAGCAGGGTGATGATCCCCGACAGCGTGGCCACCTTCACCGAGTTCCACAGCCAGCGCAGCACGGGGAAGGGGGGCTCGACCATGCGGCCGTCCGGACCCTCGTAGGAAATGCCCAGCGCGAGCTTCCAATGCTCCAGACTGATTTGATCAGGGATCAGGCTGCCGGCGGCAAAGTTGCCCGGACGCAGCGAGATCGACAGGATCATCAGGAACGGGAAGATGATGACCGCGATGAGTGCGATCAGGAAGGCGTGGGCGGCCAGCACACGCCAGCGATGGGACTTGTCGAGAACGATGGCCATGGTGGGGAGTGCTCCTGGGATCTGCTTCAGCGGGCTTCGTCCTTGGTGATGCGCGTGGCGCGCAGGTTGAACCACGACAGCAGAGCCACCATCGTGAAGATCACCGTGGAGATGGCGGCGGCCAGGCCGAAGTTCTGGCCCGAATCCTCGAAGGCAATGCGGTAGGTGTACGACACCAGGATGTCGGTGGTGCCCGCTGGGACCTGCGTGTCGAGGAAATCGGGCCGTCCGCCAGTCAGCAGGTTGATCAGCACGAAGTTGTTGAAGTTGAATGCGAAGGAGGCGATCAGCAGCGGCGTGAGCGGCTTGATGACCAGCGGCAGCGTGATGCGGAAGAAGTTGGTCAGCGGCCCGGCACCCGCCACGGCCGAGGCTTCGTAGAGGTCGGACGGGATGGCCTTGAGCAGCCCCATGCACAGCACCATCATGTATGGATAGCCCAACCAGGTGTTGACGATGAGCAGCATCACCTTGGCCAGGAAAGGATCCGAGAACCACGCGGGCTTGATGCCGAACAAGCCGTGCAAGATGAGGTTGATCTCGCCGAAATTGTTGTTGAACAGGCCCTTGAACACCAGGATGGAGATGAAGCCCGGCACGGCGTAGGGCAGGAAGAGCAGGGTCTGGTAGATCGCGCGGAAACGCAGGGCCTCCCAGCTCAGCAGCACGGCCAGCACCATGCCTACCGAGGTGGCAAACAGCACGGTCAGCGCCGCGAAGACGACCGTCCAGATGAAGATGCGCACGAAGGGCTCGCGGAAGGCCTCGTCGGTGAAGATGCGCAGGTAGTGGGCCGCGCCAATGTTCACCTGGAAACCCGGAGCCACGTTCTCGCCGGCCTCGTTCTGGTAGAAGCCGGTGTCGAAATTCGGACGCAGCACCGAACCGTCTTGCCGGTTCGTGAGGCTGCCGTCAGCATTGCGCACGTAGAGCTTCTGGACGGGACCGAACCGGCGCAGGCCGCTCATGCGCACCGCCGTGCCGTCGGGCATGGTGACGGTGAGGGTGCGCAGGCGGGGCTGCAGGCGGATGAGTTCGCGCAGTTCGACGGGGGCGAGGCCCGGCGGGTCTCCCTGGGCCGCCACAGCGGCTACCGAGGCCGGCGTCGGATCGTCGAGATCAAGGTCGGGACTGAGGAAGATCTCGCCGGTGTCAGGATCCTCGAAGCGGCCCACATGGCGTTGACCGTCGCTCAGCAAGGCAAAGCTGTAGCTGCGCCCCTCGGCCTGATAGGTCTCGTCCAGAAGGTAGGCTGTGGCACGCTCGAAGCTGAGCAGGTTGCGCGAGCTGTAGTTGGTGAAGCTGATGGCCACCGTATACAGCATCGGGAAGACCACGAAGACGACCACGGCAGCGATGCCAGGGAAGAGGTAGCGCCAGGCATACAGGCGCTGTGAGGTGTAGATCCAGGCTGCCAGGGCGGTCACCACGAGCAAGGTGCCTGCCAGCAGCGTTTCGCCGGCAGCGTGGACAAGGGTGACGAGGTAGAGGGCCCCCAGGGCCAGCACGATGCCGGCGGCCCGGGGAGCCCAACGCTGCAGGACGGAAGTCTGAGTCATACGGAATTGGTGGGTGGTCCGGCAACGGTGCCGGACCACCAGGGTGCGGCCCTTGCGAGCCGCGGGTCAGATCACTTGGCCGTGATGCGCTTGGCTGCGGCGTCCAAGGCCTCCTTGGGACTTTGGCGTCCTTCGGTCATGTTCTGCAGTGCCGAGGCCATCGAGGACCAGAAGCGACCCATCTCCGGAATATTGGGCATGGGGGCGCCGTCCTGGGCACTGGCCATCGTGGCTTGGATGTTCGGGTCGCTCTTGAGCTGGTTGAAGAAGGTCTTGGACGCCGGCGTGCCCAAGGGCACATCGTCGTTGATGGTCTTCAGACCCGCCACACTCAGCATGTGGTTCTCGATGAACTCGATGGCGATGTCGCGGTTCGGAGAAGACTTGTTGATCATCGCGCCCATCACGCCCACGAAGGGTGCGGCCTTCTTGCCGGCCACGGTGGGGATCTTGGCCACGCCGAAGTTGATCTTGGACTTCTTCAGGTTGTCCCACGCCCAGGGGCCGTTGATCATCATCGCGACCTTGCCCTGGTTGACGGCGGCTTCCATGTCCGCGTAGCCGGCCCCCTTGGGCATCACGCCGTCCTTGATCATCCTGGCGATCAGCTCGGCCCCTTTGAGGGCCCCGGCATTGTTCACACCGGTGTCGGTGGGGTCGTAGGTGCCGTCGGCCTTCTGCTTGAAGGCGTAGCCGCCGTTGGCCGCCAGCAGCGGCCAGGTGAAGTAGGTGTTGTTGTAGTCCCAGAGGATGGCCTTCTTGCTCTGGGCCGACAGCTTCTTGTCCAGCGCAATCACTTCCTCGAAGCTCTTGGGCGGGGTGGGCACCAGGTCTTTGTTGTAGATGAGGGCCACCGCCTCGATCGAGATAGGGTAGCCCCAAGTGCGGCCACCGATGTTGAAGGCCTTCCAGGCCAACGGATCGATGTCGTCGACGATCTTCTTCGACGGGGTCACCGGCTGCAGCAGGCCGCCCTGGATCCACTCGCCCACGCGATCATGCGCCCAGATCCAGATGTCGGGTCCTTTGCCAGCGGCTGCAGCCTGCTGGAACTTGCCCGGGGCATCTTCCGGATGCTCGAC
Organism: Caldimonas sp.; assembly: GCF_046289365.1. Classification (NCBI taxonomy): domain Bacteria; kingdom Pseudomonadati; phylum Pseudomonadota; class Betaproteobacteria; order Burkholderiales; family Sphaerotilaceae; genus Caldimonas; species Caldimonas sp. The sequence continues at coordinate 17,107 of NZ_JBKBVU010000004.1, forward strand.
CGTCACTTTCACGCCGGTCTTTTTCTCGAATTCGTCACCGACCTTCTGCAGGCCGTTGTAGCCCTTGTCACCGTTGATCCAGATCAGCAGCTTGCCGGGCTCGACGGCCAGGGCTGGCGCCGAGAAGCCGGCCGACAGGGCCAGCATGGCGGCCGCGGCCACCAACTTGATGCGTTGACGTTGAATGTTCATGGCTTGCTCCTTTGGTTTCGGCCTGATCGGGCGCTTGGGTATGTCCAATGACACGGTTGGGGAAAGGGTGAGACGGTCATTCCGTGCGGGGCAGGGCCTGTCCGTCGGCATCGAAGACGTGGCAGCGCTGCGGCGGCAGGTCCAGGTGGGCGGTGTCGCCGATGACCAGCGGGTTGTCCGCAGACGCACGCACGACCACCGGCGCCTGGGCGCCGGGAACGTCCACATAAAGGTAAGTGACGTCCCCCAGATGTTCGGCCGCCTGCACCGTGCCGCGCAGCTCGTTGGCCGGCTCAGCAGTCTGGGTGTCGATGTGTTCGGGACGCACGCCCACGGTCACGGGCGTGCCGCAGGCCAGACCGGTGGCATCGACGGCGGCACGGATGGCACGTCCGTCGGCCAGCCTCAGCAGGGCTTGCGTGGCGGCTGCCGATTCCAGCGTGGCCGAGATGAAGTTCATCTTGGGCGAGCCGATGAAGCCGGCCACGAAGAGGTTGGCCGGGCGGTGGTAGAGCTCCATCGGCGTGCCCACCTGCTCGATGCGGCCCGCATGGAACACCACGATGCGGTGGGCCAGGGTCATGGCCTCGACCTGGTCGTGGGTCACATAGACCATGGTGGTCTTCAGTTCGCGGTGCAGCCGGGCCAGTTCCACCCGCATCTGCACCCGCAGCGCGGCATCGAGGTTGGACAGCGGCTCGTCGAACAGGAACACACCCGGCTTGCGCACGATCGCACGGCCGATCGCCACACGCTGCCGCTGTCCGCCCGACAGAGCCTTGGGCTTGCGGTCCAGCAGATGCTCGATCTGCAGGATCTGCGCGGCACGCTTCACGGCAGCCGCCTGTTCGTCCTTCTTCACGCCGGCCAAGCGCAGCCCAAAGGCCATGTTCTCGGCCACCGTCATGTGAGGGTACAAGGCATAGCTCTGGAAGACCATCGCGATGCCCCGCTTGGCGGGCGGAACCTCGTTGACGAGCTGGCCGCCGATGTACAGCTCGCCGCTGGTGATGTCTTCCAGGCCGGCAATGCAGCGCAGCAAGGTGGACTTGCCGCAGCCCGAAGGGCCGACGAAGACGATGAATTCGCCGTCGTGGATGTCCAGATCGATGCCGTGCAGGGTCTCGATCTCGCCGTAGGATTTGCGCAGCGCCTTGAGTTGGAGGTGGGCCATGGTTCGGGTCGGTTCAGGCTTCGGACATCACGCCATCTTGCCGAAGTAGGCGCCGTGGGCGGGCAAGGTGAAACGCTGAGCCTGGCGATGCGCTCCGGCAAAGCCATGGCCTTCCAGCGCCGAGGTGGCCGGCGCTTGCGGCAGCTCGAAGCTCACCGGCTTGGCGCCCAAGTTGAACAGGGCCAGCACTGCATCGCCAGATTGGCCGGCGGCCGGGGTACGCACCAGCGCCAGCACAGGCTCGGGGGCGTCGAAGAAGCGGATATCGCCGGTCACGAGTGCAGGCTGCGTCTTGCGCCAGGCGATGAATCGGCGCAGCGCCTGCAAGGGCGATGCAGGATCGGCTTCGCTCACGTCCACCGCCCGAGCGAGATGCTCGGGCGGTACGGGCAGCCAGGGTTCCACCGTGGCCTCACCGCTGAACCCTCCATGCGGCTGCATGCTCGACCAGGGCATGGGGGTGCGACAGCCGTCGCGACCCTTGAACTCGGGCCAGAAGGCGATGCCGTAGGGGTCCTGCAGCTTCTCGAAGGGGATGTCGGCTTCGGTGAGGGCCAGTTCGTCACCTTGCCACCAGCACACGCTGCCGCGCAGGCTCATCAGCATCGCGCCGGCCACCTTGATGTAATCGGGCGAGGCATCCGAGCCGCCCCAGCGCGTCATCACACGGGCCACATCGTGGTTACCGAAGGACCAGCAGGCCCAACCGTCCTTCATTTGGGCTTCCAGCTCCTCGACCTGCTGGCGGATGTAGGCGGCGCTGTGCTCGGCCGTCAGCAGGTTGAAGCTGTAGGCCATGTGCAGCTTGTCGCCGTCGGCCGTGTAGGCGGCCATGGTCTTGAGCGAATCGTCGTCGCCGATCTCCCCCACGCTGGCGGCCCCGTACTCGTTCAGCAGTGCACGCACGCGCTGCAGGAAGGCGAGATTCTCCGGCTGGGTCTTGTCGTACAGGTGGCGTTGCATCCCGTAGGGGTTGGTTTCCATGACCGTCTTGGTGTCGCGACGGGTCGCCGGCGGGTTGTCGCGCAATTGCCGGTCGTGGAAGTGGAAGATGCAGGCGTCGAAACGGAAGCCGTCCACGCCGCGTTCCAGCCAGAAGCGGATGTCCTCCAGCACCTGCTGTTGCACCGCCGGGTGGTGGAAGTTCAGGTCGGGCTGGCTCGTGAGGAAGTTGTGCAGGTAGTACTGGCGCCGGCGCGAATCCCACTGCCAGGCCGAACCGCCGAAGACACTGAGCCAATTGTTGGGGGGGGTGCCGTCCGGCCGGGGATCGGCCCACACATACCAGTCGGCCTTGGGGTTGTCGCGGCTGGCGCGGCTTTCGACGAACCAAGGGTGCTGGTCCGAGGTATGCGAGAGCACCTGGTCGATCATGACCTTCAGGCCCAGCTCGTGAGCTCGCGCCACCAGGAGGTCGAAGTCAGCCAGGGTGCCGAACATCGGATCGACGTCGCGGTAGTCGGCGATGTCGTAGCCGAAGTCTTTCATCGGCGAGCGGAAGAAGGGTGAAATCCAGATGGCATCCACACCCAGGCTGGCCACGTAGGGCAGGCGCTCGACGATGCCGGGCAGGTCCCCGATGCCGTCACCGTTGCTGTCGGCGAAGCTGCGGGGGTAGATCTGGTAGATGATGGCGCCTCGCCACCAGTCGGTGGCGCGGGCGTGCAAAGACGAGGCAGTGGTCACGTCGGAAGGTCCGTCAATTTGCAGTTCGGTTCGGGGCCCAGGTGCAAGGCGATGGGCACGGCATGTCGATGCCCATCGCCTTGCAGGCGGCGCGCAGCCGCCTGTGCAATCAAGCCGCCGTGCCGGCGCAGGCCGGCACCGGCCCGATCACCACCAGGTCTCTGCCTGCACGCCGTAGGTGATGCCGTACTTCTTGTCGGCGAACACGTTGTTCGAGTTGGCATTCACGCCATTGCGGGCGGCTTCGTTCCAGGTGGCGTAGGTCACGAAGCCGCGCAGCACCGGGCGCGACCAGAAGCCGCGCGACAGAGACAACTGCGGCGCGATGGTCAGCTTGGTCAGCGTGGCCCACTTCGGATTGGTCTGGCTGTCATCCTTGGCACGGTCCACGCCGAGCTCCACCGCCAGCGAGAAGTTGTCGCTGAAGTTGTACTGCGGACGCACGCCGAAGCTCATCCACTGGCGCTGCTCCAGGTCCCAGGGGGCCTTCTTCAGGTTGTCCCAGATGAAGGTGCCCATGCCTGACCAGTTGCTGCCGGCCGGCGCGATGTAGAGCTGCTCGACCAGGCGGATCGATTCGCCCTTGGTGCTGTTGTTGCCCCCGGCGTAGGCCGGGATCCAGTTCATGCCGGCTCCATTGCCGCGGCCGTACTGCAGCGCGAGCTTGTTGAAGCCGCCGAGGATGCCGCCCTGAAAGTGCTGAGCCGTCAGCAGGTAACCGGTCTTCTCGTCGCTGGCCACGGCGTTGCTGCCACGGATGACCTGGGCGGCCAGTTCCAGCTTGCCGTTCGGGTTGACGCCGATGTCATAGAAGCGGAACTCATAGCGCTTGGCGGCGTTCACGCCCACGCCGCCACCGAACACGAAGCTGCCCGGCGCGCCGTCCAGGCCGGAGTTGCCGCCGTTTTGGTGGTAGGCAAAGGCGAATTTGGCCGGGCCCACGCCGATGTCCTCGATGCCGGCGCCGGGGCCGGTGTTGGCCCAGTAGTAGTAGTCGTTGATGTGGACGTCGTGGCGGTTGTAAAAGCGCTTGCCCACCCACAGCTTGGCGTCTTCGAGGGCCCCCTCGGGGAAGAAACCGCCGGCGATGACATAGTTTTCGCGGCTGGCGATGTCGAAGCTCTTGCCGTCGCTCGAGGGGTTCTGGTCGATCACGCTTTCATAGTCCTGGGCCCCCTTCTCGCGCAGCGCCAGGCGCAGGTTGTATTTCGCCCAGGCACCGTCGGACTTGCCGAACGGCACCGACACCGCCGCCTCACCGTAGTTGTCGCATTCGTTGCCCAGGCGGTACTTGGCCTGCGCCGGGAAGCCCAGCCGGAAGCACTGCAGGTTGCCGCCTTCGCTGGTGCCGCCGACCTGGGTGCGCACGTAGCCGTGGAACTCGATGCCCTGTGCGAACGCGGCCGGCGCGGCGAAGGCGCCTGCCACGGCTGCTGCGGCAGCCAGCAGCTTGAACTTGTGATGCATGGTGGAACTCCTCATGGGTTGTGGCTTGGTGGTGTCATGCTGCGTACGGCCGAGGCCGCTTCACAGCGGTTGGGGAAAACCGAGGGGCGGCGAAAAAGAGGCGGCGCCCGGCCGGGCGCCGCGAACTCGCTCGCTTTGAAGACCGCTGGGCCACCACGGTTGCGGGCGGAACACCGCCAGGGAAGTCTTGTCCGTCATGGCCGTCTGTAGAATCACTACAAGTATTGATGTAGTTTGATAACAGGCGGAACTCTAGTAATGAAACTACGTTTACTGAACCAGGGATAACCCTTGATTGCGAGTGTTGTGCCGGCGACAAACGGTCGGAGGCAGTCGCTTCAAGCCGTGACAAGCATGGACAGGGTGCTTGAACTCATCTAGCATGATGATGTAGTTTGCCTACACCCCGGCCGGCCAAGAGTCGTGCCGCGGGGCTCATCGAGGAAGACAACATCGTGGATCAAACCTACCCCCGTCTGGTCGGGGACATCGGCGGGACGAATGCCCGCCTGGCCTGGGTGGCGGCGCCGGGTCGTCTGCCCGAGCGTGTGAGAACCTATGCCTGCGCCGCTCACGAGTCGCTGGAGTCGGTGATCCGGGCTTATTTGGAGCAAGAGGGTCTGGACATCCCGCCATGGTGTGCGATCGGCATTGCCAATCCCGTGACCGGTGACCGGGTGCAGATGACCAACCACCACTGGGCCTTCTCCATCCGCGCCATGCGCGAAAGCCTTGGGCTGCGGCGCCTGCTCGTGCTGAACGATTTCACGGCGCTGGCCATGTCGCTGCCCTCGTTGGCCGGAGGTGACCTGCGGCCCGTGGGCGGCGGGCAAGCTGTGGAGGGCGAGCCCAGAGCCCTGCTGGGCGCCGGCACGGGGCTGGGTGTTTCGGGCCTACTGTCCTCGGGGGGAGGGCGGCTGGTGCCGGTCAATGGCGAGGGAGGGCATGTGACGCTGGCGGCCGCCGACGAGGACGAGGAGGCGGTCCTGCGTCTGCTGCGGCGGCGCTTCGGGCATGCCTCCGCCGAGCGGGCCTTGTCCGGCCCGGGCTTGGTTCATCTCTACGACGCCGTGTGCGAGCTGCGTGGCGTGGCGCCGGCAGCCCTGACGCCCGCGGACGTCTCGCATGCGGCCCTGGCCGCCCAGGATCCCGCCTGCGAACAAGCGCTGGCGCTGTTCTGCAGCTTCCTGGGCAATGTGGCGGGCAATCTCGCGCTCACGCTAGGCGCGCGCGGGGGTGTGTACATTGGTGGCGGCATCGTGCCGCGCCTGGGACCATGGTTCGACCGCTCCGCCTTCCGGCGGCGGTTCGAGGACAAGGGGCGTTTCAGGTCTTACCTGGCCGGGATCCCGACCTACGTCGTGCAGGCGCAGCATCCGGCTCTGCTGGGGGCGGCGCGGGCCCTGGATGAATTGAGCTGATGATGTGGATGAGGAGATGAGCGTGCAGCACCCCATTTCCAGAACCCGAGTCCCTGTCGGACCCCGCATGACGGCCGCTGCGGTCGTGCTGCTCGCCCTGATGGCGGGGGGGACCCCACTGGCGGCGGCACAGGCGGCCGCGACCGATGCTTCGATCTCGCCACGGGCGCGCGAGTGGCGCATCCATGAACTCACCGTCGTGCGGCTGGCCCCGCGGGAGCCTGGCAGCGACGCACCCAACGCCCATCCTGCCGCCGTGGCGCCGGAGGTCCTGCGCCGTGCGCTGGGCAGCATCACCACCGCCGTGCGGGGGCGCACGGAGAACCTGTTCAGCAACGACGAGCTCGACGACCTGATCGGCCCGCTGGTGCAGGCCCTTGGGGCGGCCGGTCCGGGGCAGGATGTGGAGCTGCTCAGCACGGCCCGTCGCCATGGAAACTTTCTGAGCACGCCCTATGGCGTGACGGCACGGCTGTTCGTCAGCGAGGAGGGGTTGAACCTGATCGTGCACGATGCACGTTTGGATTTCTTCCACGCCTACCGTGCCACGAAGGTGCTGCCGCGCTTCCAGCACGGCTCGCGCGCGCAGGCGGGGCCTTCGGCCGTCGCGAGTCCTCAGGGCCAGGCCCGGCGCGCCGACTGGCTGGTCTTCTCCCTGCATCCCGTGGCAGCGGGGGGGGGTGGGGAGGGGGGGGGTGGGGGGGGAGGGGGGGAGGGAAAAGACGCGAGAGAAGGAGGAGAA
>NZ_JBKBVU010000004.1:23798-42243 GCF_046289365.1 Caldimonas sp.
CTTTCGACTGTGGCCGTGCCGGCCGTGGCGCCCGGACCGGCCGCTGCGGCCGCGCCCGCGCGGCGGGATGAGCGCTTCTATGAGGAGCAGGAGCAGCGCCTGCGGGGCTTGCAGCGGCTGCGCGACCAGGGGCTGATCACGGACGAGGAGTTCCAGCGCAAGCGCCGCGAGATCTTGCAACTGCTGTGAACGCCTTCAGGGGCAGGGGCGGCCTGGCGGTAGCGGGCGGCCTCGTGTCTTGACCCGGTGGGGGGCTTGCCGCCACCGGGCTTGGGGCTCAGTTGTCGAGCAGCCCCGGCGGGATGCCACCCATGACATGGCTGAATCCCCCGTCGACATAGGTGATCTCCGCGGTCACGCCCGAGGCGAGGTCGGACAGCAGGAAAGCTGCGACATTGCCGACGTCCTCAATCGTCACGTTGCGCCGCAAGGGGGCGTTGGACTCGACAATCTCCAGGATCTTGCTAAAGCCTTTGATGCCCGAGGCGGCCAGCGTCTTGATGGGACCGGCGGAGATGCCGTTGACGCGGATGCCCCGGGCGCCGAGCTGGGCAGCCAGGTAGCGCACGCTGGCCTCCAGCGACGCCTTGGCCAGCCCCATCGTGTTGTAGCTCGGCACCGCACGCACCGCCCCCAGGTAGCTCAGGGTGAGCAGCGCGGCCTTGGGATTCAGGCGGGGCAACGCGGCCTTGGCCATGGCAGGAAAGCTGTAGGCCGAGATGTCATGTGCGATGCGGAAGGCCTCGCGCGACAGGCCGTCGAGGAACTCGCCGGCGATCGCTTCCCGGGGTGCAAAGCCGATCGAGTGCACGAAGCCATCGAAGCTGGGCCAGGCCTCGCCGAGTCGGTCGAACAGGGCCTGGATTTGCGCGTCGTCACCGACGTCGCAATCGAAGACCAAGTCGGAATCGAACTCGCGGGCGAACTCGGTGATGCGGTCCTTGAAGCGCTCGCCCACATAGCTGAACGCCAGTTCGGCGCCTTCGCGGCGGCAGGCCTGCGCTATGCCATAGGCAATCGAGCGGTTGGACAGCAGGCCGGTGATCAGAAAGCGCTTGCCGGCGAGAAATCCCATGGTGTCTCCGAAAAGGTCAAAGAAGGAAGATTTTGGCATGCAGCTCCAGGACGGCGCCAGTTGGCGCGGGCAGCGCCGCCGGCAACGCCGCAACGGGCCCGGGACTTGCTTGGTCCTGCCGGGCGAAGTACAATTCGACTTTCGCTAAGTGATTGTGAGCCATTGCAAATAATGGGCGGAGACATCCAGCCCATTTTTTTTGCTTGGCCCCGTTTGCTTTGCAGGTGATTTGGCGGGGCTCGTTGTGCCGCGGGGCGCAGGTGCCTGGTGCGGTTGCAGGGTGTAGGTGGTGTTGCTGCGGGAGTGTTGAGTACGCAATGGGTTGGCAGGCCTTGGTTGAGCACACGGTGACGGGGTTGGGTTACGACTTCGTCGAATGCGAGCGCAGCGCAGGCGGCTTGCTGCGCGTGTTCATCGATCGCGTGGCCGGCGACCCGAATGGTGCCTTCATCACCGTCGACGATTGCGAGAAGGTGACGCGTCAGCTCCAGTACGTCCTGGAGGTCGAGAACGTCGATTACCAGCGGCTGGAGGTCTCGTCCCCCGGACTGGATCGGCCCTTGCGCAAAGAGGCCGACTACCGGCGCTTTGCCGGCCAGGAGGTGGACATCACCCTCAGGCAGGCATTCCAGGGGCGGAAGAAATACCGTGGCATCCTGGAATCCCTGGGTGAAGGCTGGCGCCTCGTCCTGCGCGAGGGCGCCCAAGATCAGGCATTGGATTTTTCTCTGGACGAGGTGCGTGAAGCCCGCCTGGTGCCCGTGATCGACTTCAAAGGTCGGCGCAAGGGGCAGGCCGCGGCCGCACCTGCGGACAGTGCACAAGAAGACGGAGGTCAGGAATCATGAACCGCGAGCTGTTGATGTTGGTGGACGCGATCTCGCGCGAGAAGAATGTGGAACGCGATGTCGTGTTCGGCGCGGTCGAGGCCGCCTTGGCATCTGCCACCAAGAAGCTCTATGAGGGCGAGGTCGACATCCGTGTGGTGATCGACCGCGAGACCGGTGAGTACGAGACCTTCCGTCGCTGGCACGTCGTGCCTGACGAGGCCGGGTTGCAGCAACCCGACGCCGAGATCTTGCTGTTCGAGGCGCGTGAACAGATCCCCGACATCGAGGTCGACGACTACATCGAGGAGCCGGTCGAGTCCGTGCCCATCGGTCGCATCGGCGCGCAGGCGGCCAAGCAGGTGATCCTGCAAAAAATCCGCGATGCCGAGCGCGAGCAGTTGCTCAACGACTTCCTGGCCCGTGGCGACAAGATCTTCGTGGGTACCGTCAAGCGTCTGGACAAGGGCGACCTCATCGTCGAGTCCGGCCGCGTCGAGGGGCGCCTCAAGCGCAGCGAGATGATCCCAAAGGAGAACCTGCGCACCGGCGACCGTGTGCGTGCGGTCATCCAGGAGGTCGATCCCACGCTGCGCGGTCCGCAGATCATCCTGTCGCGCAGCTCGCCGCAGTTCATGATCGAGCTGTTCCGCCAGGAAGTGCCTGAGATTGAGCAGGGTCTGCTGGAGATCAAGAGTTGCGCCCGCGACCCCGGCTCGCGAGCCAAGATCGCCGTGCTCTCGCATGACAAGCGTGTCGATCCTATCGGCACCTGCGTGGGCGTGCGTGGCTCGCGGGTGAATGCCGTGACCAATGAGCTCGCCGGCGAGCGTGTGGACATCGTGCTGTGGTCGGAGGACCCGGCCCAGTTCGTGATCGGGGCGCTGGCTCCGGCCAACGTCGTCTCCATCGTGGTGGACGAGGAGCGCCATGCGATGGACGTCGTGGTCGACGAGGAGAACCTCGCAATCGCCATCGGCCGCGGCGGCCAGAACGTGCGCCTGGCCTCGGAGTTGACCGGCTGGCGTATCAACATCATGACCGCCGAGGAGTCCCAGGCCAAACAGGCCGAGGAGACCAGTGCGATCCGTCGCCTGTTCGTCGAGAAGCTCGACGTCGACGAAGAAGTGGCTGACATCCTCATTGAGGAAGGTTTCACCAGTCTCGAAGAGGTGGCTTATGTGCCGCTGCAGGAGATGTTGGAGATCGAGGCTTTCGACGAAGACACCGTCAACGAGCTGCGCACCCGCGCCAAGGATGCGCTGCTGACGATGGAGATCGCCCGCGAGGAGAAGGTCGAGGAGGTGTCGCAGGACCTGCGCGACCTCGAAGGCCTGAATGCGGAGCTGATCGCCAAGCTGGCCGATGCCGGCATCCATACCCGCGATGACCTCGCCGACCTGGCTGTCGATGAGCTGACCGAAATGACCGGTGTCGATGAGGCACAGGCCAAGGCGCTCATCATGAAGGCCCGAGAACACTGGTTCACGGCCTGAGGGGCTGTACAGAGGTTCCGCCCGTCCAGCCACTGCAAGCTCGTCAAGGATCACACACAATGGCCGTTACCACAGTCGCACAGTTCGCCTCCGAGCTAAACCGCCCCGCGGCGACGCTGCTCGAGCAGTTGAAGTCCGCCGGGGTGGCGAAAGCCTCTCCGGAAGACTCGCTGACCGAGTCCGACAAGGAGCGCCTGCTGGACTACCTGCGCACGGCGCATGGGACCGCCGGCACCGAGCGCAAGAAGATCACGATCACCAAGAAGTCCACCACCGAGATCAAGCAGGCCGATGCCTCGGGCAAGGCACGCACGATCCAGGTGGAGGTGCGCAAGAAGCGCGTGTTCGTCAAGCGTGACGAGAGCACCGCGCCGGTGGAGGAAGTGGCTGCTGCCAAGCCCGTTGTCGATGACGCGGAGCTGCGCCGCCGCGAGGAGGAAGCCAGTCGCCAAGCCGAGCTCCTGCGCCGTCAGGAAGAGGAACTGGCCGAGAAGCGCCGGCAGCGCGAGGAACAGGAACGACGTCAGCGCGAGGAGGCCGAGGCCCGTGCGCGCGAGGCGGCCGAGCGTGAAGCGGCCGAGAAGGCCCGTGCTGCACAGGCGCGCCAGGCCGAACTGGCCGCAGCCGGCGATGGGGCGGCCGAAGCGCCGGCACCGGCCGCCGAGGCGCCCGCCCCGGTCGAGCCTGCGAAGCCGGCCGTGCGCGTGGTCAAGGCCGTCGATGTCGAGGCCGAGGAAAAGCAGCGCATGGCCGACCTGGAGAAGCGGCGCAAGGCGGCCGAAGCCGAAGCTGCCGCGATCCGGGCCATGATGGCCGCGCCCAAGCGTGGCGTCATGACGGCCAAGAAGCCCGAGGAAGACAAGCCCAAGGCCGACGCCAGCAAGGAAGGCATCAAGGGCACCATCCACAAGCCGAAGGCCGGAGCACCCGGCACTGCCGCGCCGGCGGCACCTGCGAGCGCAGCCAAACCAGGCGACAAAAAGTCGGTGAAATCCGAAAAGCTGTCGTCGAGCTGGGCCGACGATGCGGCGAAGAAGCGCGCCCTCAAGACCCGCGGCGACACCGTCGCCGGCACCCGTGGCGGCTGGCGGGCGCCCACCAAGGGCGGTGGCCGCCGGGGTGAGCGTGGCGACAGCGCCTCGTCCTTCGTGGCGCCCACCGAGCCGCAGGTGTACGAGGTTCATGTGCCCGAGACCATCAGTGTGGCCGACCTGGCCCACAAGATGTCGGTCAAGGCTTCCGAAGTGATCAAGCAGCTGATGAAGCTGGGCCAGATGGTCACGATCAACCAGCAGCTTGACCAGGAAACCGCGATGATCGTGGTCGAGGAAATGGGACACAAGGCCTTCGCCGCCAAGCTCGATGACCCGGAGGCCTTCCTCGAGGAAAGCCAGGCTGCCCAGCAGGCCGAGCTGTTGACGCGTGCGCCCGTGGTGACCGTGATGGGTCACGTCGACCACGGCAAGACCTCGCTGCTGGACTACATCCGCCGCTCGCGCGTGGCTGCGGGCGAAGCCGGGGGGATCACCCAGCACATCGGCGCCTATCACGTCGACACCCCCCGCGGCACGATCACCTTCCTGGACACGCCCGGTCACGAGGCCTTCACGGCCATGCGGGCCCGTGGCGCCAAGGCCACCGACATCGTGATCCTGGTGGTGGCGGCCGACGACGGCGTGATGCCGCAGACGCGTGAGGCCATTCACCATGCCAAGGCGGCAGGGGTGCCCATCGTCGTGGCGGTCAACAAGATCGACAAGCCCGATGCCAACCCCGATCGCGTGAAGCAGGAACTGGTGGCCGAAGAGGTGGTGCCCGAGGAATACGGCGGCGATGCCCCTTTCTGCCTGGTGTCGGCCAAGACCGGCGAAGGCATCGACAACCTGCTGGAAAACGTGCTGCTGCAGGCTGAGGTGCTCGAGCTCAAGGCCCCGGTGGATGCGCCCGCCAAGGGTCTGGTCATCGAAGCGAAACTGGACAAAGGCCGTGGCCCGGTGGCCACGGTACTGGTGCAGTCGGGCACGCTCAGGCGTGGCGATGTCGTGCTGGCCGGTGCCAGCTACGGTCGTGTGCGGGCGATGCTCGACGAGAATGGAAAACCCACCCAGGAAGCCGGGCCGTCGATCCCTGTCGAGATTCAGGGCCTCACCGAGGTGCCCCAGGCCGGCGACGAGTTCATGGTGCTGGCCGACGAGCGCCGTGCCCGCGAGATCGCCACTTTCCGCCAGGGCAAGTACCGTGACGTGAAGCTGGCCAAGCAGCAGGCTGCCAAGCTCGAAAACATGTTCGAGCAGATGGGGCAAGGCGACGTGAAGACGCTGCCGCTGATCATCAAGGCCGACGTGCAGGGCTCGCAGGAAGCGCTCGCGTCTTCGCTGCTCAAGCTGTCCACCGACGAGGTCAAGGTGCAGATCGTGCATGCGGCCGTCGGCGGCATCAGCGAGAGCGACGTCAACCTCGCGCTGGCGTCCAAGGCGGTCATCATCGGCTTCAATACCCGGGCCGATGCCGGTGCTCGCAAGCTCGCCGAGCACAATGGGGTGGACATCCGCTACTACAACATCATCTACGATGCGGTCGACGAAGTGAAGGCGGCCATGTCGGGCCTGCTCGCACCGGAACAGAAGGAAGAGGTCATCGGTACCGCCGAGATCCGCCAGGTGTTCCGCATCTCCAAGGTCGGAGCCATCGCTGGTTGTATGGTGCTGTCTGGCGTGGTCCGCCGCAACGCCCGTTTGCGTCTGCTGCGCGACAACGTCGTCATCTACACCGGAGAGCTGGAGTCGCTCAAGCGCTTCAAGGATGACGTGCGCGAGGTCAAGGAAGGCTTCGAATGCGGCTTGAACATCAAGAACTACAACGACATCCAGGAAGGTGACCACCTGGAGTTCTTCGAGATCAAGGAAGTGGCACGCACGCTGTAAAGGCGGAGGCGCTCACGCGCTCGGACCCCGCCGATCGAAAGATGGGCGGGGTTTGTGTTTCTGGCACCAACCGGAGTCTCACTATGCGACACAAGCGATCCATTCCCAACCGGGCCCACCGTGTGGCCGACCAGATCCAGCGCGACGTGGCCGAGCTCATCCGCGAGCTGAAGGATCCGCGCATCGGCATGGTCACGCTCAATGCGGTGGAGGTGACGCCCGACTATGCTCACGCGAAGGTCTACTTCTCGCTGCTGGTGGGGGATCCTCAGGAGACCGAGACCGCCCTGAACGAGGCGGCCGGCTACCTGCGCAACGGCTTGTTCAAACGCCTGCAGATCCACACCGTGCCGACGCTGCATTTCGTCTTCGACCGCACGACCGAGCGGGCCGCCGACCTGAACGCGCTGATCGCCCAGGCCAATGCCACCCGCGCCAAGGACTGAGCCTGCCATGCCGGCTGCCGCCACCTCTGCACCGCCGCGCGCACGCATCGAGCGCCGTGCGGTGCATGGTGTGCTGCTGCTGGACAAACCCCTGGGGCTGAGCAGCAACGAGGCCCTGCAGAAGGCCAAACGGCTGTTGCGGGCGCAAAAGGCCGGCCACACCGGCACGCTGGACCCCATGGCCACCGGCCTGTTGCCGCTGTGCTTCGGGGCGGCCACCAAGTTCTCGCAGGCCAGCCTGGAAGCCGACAAGGCCTACCGTGCCGTGCTGCAACTGGGGCGCCGCACCACCACGGGCGATGCCGAGGGGGCCGTGCTCGACGAGCGGCCCGTGTCGCTGACGGCGGCCCAGGTGGACGCTGCGCTGGCCCGGTTCGTCGGTGAGATCGACCAGGTCCCCCCCATGCACTCGGCCCTCAAGCGCGAGGGCCGGCCACTGTACGAGTATGCCCGTGCCGGAGTCGAGGTGGAGCGAGCAGCCAGGCGCGTGAGGATCCATCGCCTGGACCTCGTGGCCTGGCAGGACGACCGGCTGGAGATCGATGTCCTGTGCAGCAAGGGTACCTATGTACGCACGCTGGCCGAGGATCTCGGAGAAGCGCTGGGCTGCGGTGCCCACCTGGTGGCCCTGCGCCGCACGGCCAGTGGCCCGTTGTCCGTCGAACAGGCCATCACGCTCGAGATGCTCGAGCAGATGGACGAGACCGGGCGCGATGCGCGCCTGTTGCCCCCCGACGTGCTCGTCGCACACTGGCCGGCGGTGCACCTGACGGCCGACGAGGCTGGGCGCTTTCTCGCCGGAATGCGCCGGCGCGTGGACCATCGCGATGCACCTGCCGTGCGCGTTTACGGCCCGCAAGCCGGCGCCTTCCTGGGCAGCGCGCAGGTCCGTGCCGGTGAACTCATTCCCATGCGGCTGCTGAGCCCCCCCGAAGTCCTGGCCCTAGGGGTCTCCTTCAACAAGTCCTGACCCGTCGACCGGGTCGCCTTTGTCCTTCCATCATGAGCAAGCCCATCCGCAACATCGCCATCATTGCGCACGTCGACCACGGCAAGACCACGCTGGTGGACCAGTTGCTGCGCCAGTCCGGCACCTTCCGCGAGAACCAGCAGGTCGGCGAGCGGGTGATGGACAGCAACGACCTCGAGCGCGAGCGCGGCATCACCATCCTGGCCAAGAACTGCGCGGTGAGCTGGCGGGGCACGCACATCAACATCGTCGACACCCCCGGGCACGCCGATTTCGGCGGCGAGGTCGAGCGCGCGCTGTCGATGGTCGATGGCGTCGTGCTGCTGATCGACGCACAGGAGGGCCCCATGCCGCAGACCCGCTTCGTGACGAAGAAGGCGTTGGCGCTGGGCCTCAAGCCGATCGTGGTCGTCAACAAGGTCGATAAGCCCGGTGCACGCCCGGACTATGTCATCAACGCCGCCTTCGATCTGTTCGACAAACTCGGCGCCACCGAAGAGCAGCTCGACTTCCCCGTGGTGTATGCCTCGGGTCTGAACGGCTGGGCCTCCCTCCGTGAGGGGGAGCCCGGGACGCGCTGGGGTGAGGACATGAGCCCGCTCTTCGAAACGATCCTCAGCCATGTGCCGGCCCACCAGGGCGATCCCGATGCGCCGCTGCAGTTGCAGATCTCCTCGCTGGACTACTCCACCTATGTGGGCCGCATCGGTGTGGGTCGCATCAATGCCGGCACGCTGCGTCCGGCGATGGACGTGCTGGTCATGGAGGGGCCGGACGGCCGCTCCTACCGTGGACGCGTCAACCAGGTCCTGAAGTTCGAAGGGCTTGAGCGCCGGCAGGCCGAGTCCGCCGGGCCCGGAGACATCGTGCTGATCAACGGGATCGAGGACATCGGCATCGGCGTGACCGTGACGTCGATCGATCAACCGCAGCCGCTGCCGATGCTCAAAATCGACGAGCCGACACTGACGATGAACTTCTGCGTCAATACCTCGCCGCTGGCCGGACGCGAGGGCAAGTTCGTCACGAGCCGCCAGATCTGGGACCGTCTCCAGAAGGAACTGCAGTCCAACGTGGCCTTGCGCGTGCGAGAAACCGGGGAAGATGGCGTCTTCGAGGTCTCAGGGCGGGGCGAACTGCACCTGACCATCCTGCTGGAGAACATGCGCCGCGAGGGCTACGAGCTGGCCGTCTCCAAGCCCCGCGTGGTCTTCCGCGAGATCGACGGCCAGCGCTGCGAGCCGATGGAGCTCGTCACCGCCGACGTGGAGGAGCAGCACCAAGGCGGTGTGATGCAGGCCCTGGGCCTGCGCAAGGGAGAACTGGTCAACATGGAGCCCGACGGCATGGGGCGGGTGCGCCTGGAGTACCGCATCCCGGCACGGGGCCTCATCGGATTCCAGAACGAGTTCCTCAACCTCACGCGCGGCACCGGCCTGCTGAGCAACATCTTCGATGGCTACGAACCCTACAAAGGCGAGATCGAGGGACGCAAAAACGGCGTGCTGGTCAGCCAGGAGGACGGCGAGATCGTCACCTACGCCCTGGGCAAGCTCGATGACCGGGGCCGCATGTTCGTCAAGCCGGGGGATCCGGTCTATGAAGGAATGATCGTGGGCATCCACAGCCGCGAGAACGACCTCGTCGTCAATGCGGTGCGCACGAAGCAGCTCACCAACTTCCGCGTCTCGGGCAAAGAGGATGCGATCAGGCTCACCCCGCCGATCGAGCTGACGCTGGAGTACGCCGTCGAGTTCATCGAGGACGACGAACTGGTCGAGATCACCCCGAGGTCGATCCGTCTGCGCAAGCGCTTGCTGAAAGAGCACGAGCGCAAGCGCGCGCAGCGCGAGGCCGCCTGAGCGGCCGCCCGCAGGGCACGACGAGGGGGCAAGGACATGACGCACGGCCGTGCCGTCGCGCTGATGGTGCTGGTGACGCTGATGTGGAGCATCGCCGGGGTGGTCACGCGTCAGCTCGAGGCGGCGCGCTCCTTCGAAGTGACCTTCTGGCGCAGCTTCTTCAATGCGGCCTTCATGGCCGTGGCCCTGCTCCTGTGGAAGGGGCGAGGCTTGTGGGAGGAGCTGCGCCATGGTGGCTGGCCGCTGTGGGTGTCGGGCGTGATGTGGTCCATCATGTACACCTGCTTCATGGTGGCGCTCACGCTCACGTCGGTGGCCAATGTGCTGGTGACGATGGCCCTGGGCCCATTGATGACCGCGCTGCTGGCACGCCTGGCGCTCGGCCACCGCCTGCCTGAGCGGACCTGGGGCGCCATTGCCGTGGCCGGTGCCGGGATCGCGTGGATGTACGGCCGCGAGCTGGCCGGGGCCGAGTTGCGCCACCTGCTCGGCACCCTCGTCGCACTGGGCGTACCGCTGGCGGCGGCCGTCAACTGGACGGTGATCCAGCGCACGACCCACCAGCCCACCTATGCCCGGCGTCAGGACCTGCTGCCGGCGGTGCTGATCGGCGCCGTGATCTCCGCGGCCGTGACGCTGCCGCTGGCCTGGCCGTTGCAGGCCTCTGCGCATGATCTGAGGCTGCTGGCGACGCTGGGGGTGTTCCAGTTGGCCGTGCCTTGCCTGATCGCGGTTCAACTGGCGCGCGTGCTGCCGGCCCCCGAGGTCGCCCTGCTGGCCCTGCTGGAGGTGATCTTCGGCGTGGCCTGGGCCTGGCTGGGCGCCAACGAGGTGCCGTCCACCCATGCTTTGCAGGGGGGATTGCTGGTGTTGGGGGCGCTGGTCGTCAACGAGGCCCTGGGTCTGCGTCGATCACGCCGTGCAACACCCGTGCCGGTTCCCGATGCTTCCATCACACGACAAGGAGACCGATGATGATGTCCCCGACCCTTCCCGGACTGAGCGGCGAGGGCCTGGTCCTGGCCGAACGCCGCGGCAGCCTGGGCCTGATCACGCTCAACCGTCCGCTCTCGCTGAACGCCCTGTCGCTGTCGATGATCCGCGACCTCACCGCCTTGCTGCTGGCCTGGCGCGATGATCCCGCGGTGCAGGCCGTGCTGGTGCGTGGGGCCACCCGGGAAGGCAAGGGGGTGGCCTTCTGCGCCGGCGGGGACATCCGCTTCTTCCACCAGGCCGCCCTGGCGGGCGATCCGCGGCTGGAGGATTTCTTCACCGAGGAGTACACCCTCAACCACCTGATCCATGGTTACCCGAAGCCCTACATCGCGTTGATGGACGGCATCGTGATGGGCGGAGGCATGGGCATCAGTCAGGGGGCGGCGCTGCGCATCGTCACCGAGCGCACAAAGATGGCCATGCCCGAGACCAACATCGGCCTCTTTCCCGATGTGGGCGGGGGCTGGTTTCTGTCGCGCTGCCCGGGGCGGGTCGGTGAGTTCCTGGCGCTGACCGGCCAGGTGATCGGAGCAGGCGACGCGATCGCCTGGGGGCTGGCCGATGGCTACCTGCCCAGCGAGGCACTGGACGGTCTGGTCGAGGCGCTGTCTGTCGATGCGGATGCCGTGAGTCTGCTGGAGCGGGCCCGGTCGCGCTTGCGCGACGCACCGACGCCCGTGCTGCAGGCTCACCGGGCGACCATCGATCGCTGCTTTGCCGGCGCAGACGTTGCAGCCATCCTGGCGGCGCTGGACGGGGAGACCGACGGCCCCTGGCCGGCCGAGATCGCGGCCACCCTGCGCAAGCGCTCGCCCCTGATGCTGGCGGTCACGCTGGAGCAGGTGCGCCGTGCCCGTCGCATGACGCTGGCCGAGGACCTGCGCATGGAGCGCGACCTGGTGCGCCACTGCTTCCATCTGCGCCCGGGCGCTGCCAGCGAGACGGTGGAGGGCATCCGTGCCCTGGCCGTGGACAAGGACCACGCGCCGCGCTGGAACCCGCCACGCGTCGAGGACGTCACCCCGGCGATGGTGCAGGCTTTCTTCGTGAGCCCCTGGCCAGCCCATGCCCACCCCCTGAACGGGTTGCGCTGAACCATCGCGCGAGCTGGGGCCGCGTGCTACGCTGGGCGGCAATGCGAGGTCCGGGAGTGACGCGATGCAAGCCCCCGCGAAGTACCTGCTGATCATCGAGCACAGCGGCGCCATGGTGGCCCGCCTCTTCGACCGGGAGCGCCGCCACCTGCTCGACTTCGATGCCAGCTCGGAGGAAGTGGCCGTGATGACTGCCGGGCTGCAGCCCAGCGTCGGTGCGCTGGGCAACGAGTGGGGCCTGGCCCTGGCCGGCCACAACGAGCAGGAGCGCCAGACCGCCCAGGTCTACGTGCTCGACCTTTGAATTCCCCGCGCCGGCACGGACGCCGCCGCGCTGCGACAATCTCATTTTTGCCTGCTCGCGCGCGTGACCCAGACCCCATTCGATCTCAGCCCTTGGCGAGTGTCCGTCGCCCCGATGATGGACTGGACGGACCGGCACTGCCGCTATTTCCATCGGCTGATCACCCGGCACACGCGCCTGTACACCGAGATGGTGACCACCGGCGCGCTGCTGCATGGGGACGTGGCCCGGCACCTGGACCACGACGCGCAAGAGCATCCGGTCGCGCTTCAATTGGGGGGCAGCGAGCCCGAGGATCTGGCCGCCTGTGCCCGATTGGCGCAACGCTGGGGCTATGACGAGGTGAATCTGAACTGCGGCTGCCCCAGCGAGCGTGTGCAGCGCGGGGCCTTCGGCGCCTGCTTGATGAAGGAGGCCGACCTCGTGGCCGATGCGGTCAAAGCCATGCGCGATGCGGTGGATCTCCCGGTGACCGTGAAGCACCGCATCGGTGTGGACCAGCAGGAGAGCTACGACTTCGTGCGCGATTTCGTGGGCACCGTGGCGCAGGCCGGTTGCGAAGTCTTCATCGTGCATGCCCGCAACGCCTGGCTGCAGGGACTGAGCCCCAAGGAAAACCGCGAGATTCCGCCGCTGCGTTACGAGATCGTGCACCGCCTCAAGCGCGAGTTCCCCCACTTGACCATTGCGATCAACGGTGGCCTGAAGGACGACGAGGCGATGGCCGCCCAGCTCGCACACGTGGACGGTGTGATGATCGGCCGCCAGGCCTATCACAACCCCTATGCGATGGCCCATTGGGACACCCGGTTCTTCGGGCAGGCCGGGCCAGCGCCCGACCGGGCGGCCATCGAAGCCGCGATGGTGGCCTATTGCGAACGCCAGCAGGCCCGGCACGGCGTGCCCTGGCCCCACATCGTGCGGCACATGCTGGGCCTGTACAACGGCGTGCCGGGTGCACGTCGATGGCGCCAGGTGTGGTCTGATCACCGGCTTCGGCAGCGGGCTCCGGCCGAAGTCATGGTCCTGGCTCACCAGGCCATGGCGCGCGCCGCTGCGGCGGCACGAGAGCCCGAGGGTGTGGTCGCCGGCTGAGGTCCGATTCCCGTTCAGGCGGCCAGCGCCGGCCGTCGCGCCGGCCAGGTGGCGAGCACCACACCGGCCAGGGCCAGCCCGAAGGCCACCGCATGCAAGGGCGTGAAGCGCTCGCCCAGGGCCAGCACCCCGACCAGTCCTGCGCTGATCGGCAGAAAGACCGTGAAAATGCCCGCCGATGCGGCCGGGACGTGGCGCAGTCCTGTCATCCAAAGCCACACGGTGATCATGCTGGCCGCCAGCGAGTAAAAGACCAGCAGCCCCCAGTGACCGGGCGCGACGCCGCTGAAGTCGAACTGCAGCGCCGCCACCAGCCCGAAGGGCGTGACCAGAGCCCAGCCCCAGAGGTTCACCAGGGCGCTGATGCGCTGGGCCGAGACGTTGCCAGTGAGCTTCTTGCCGATGACCACATACAGCGCTTCGCAGCAGACGGCGGCAAAGAGCAGGGCATTGCCCAACAGGCTGCGCAGTCCTCCCATCCCGGAACTGGAGTCGGCCGTCTTGGCCACCGAGAGCAGGACGATTCCGCCCACGGCCAACACGATGGCGGCCTGCACCCTGGGGGTGATGCGCTCGCCCAGCAGCCACCACGACAGCACGGCCACCACGGCCGGGATGGACGCCATGATCACGCCGGCGGCCAGAGCCGAGGTGAGCGACACACCGAACAGCATGCACACCGAAAACAGGAAGTTGCCGAAGAAGGACTCCCAGAACAGCAGCCGGCGGTCAGCCGGGGAGAGCGGCCGCTCGCCCGGCCGGCGGCGCACCCAGCCGGCCATGGCCACCGCGGCGATGCCAAAGCGCAGCCAGGCCAGCAGCATCACCGGGAAGACGAGCACCAGAATCTTGGACAGCGCCACGTAGCTGCCCACCAGGGCCATGCTCAGGGCCAAGCTGGCGTAGGCCGCCATGGGGACGGCAGCGCTCAAAGCGACGTCCTCGCCTCAGTGGCGCGCATGCGGCAAGCGTGGCACATGGGTCAGCGCACCCGCCGGATGGCCGCGGCCACGGTCTCGACGATCTGGTCGATCTGTGCCTTCTCGATGATCAGGGGCGGCGACAGCGCGATCGTATCGCCGGTGGTGCGGATCAGGACACCTTGTTCCCAGCAGTCGAGAAAGACCTCGAACGCGCGCTTGGCCGGTTCCTCGGGTCGGGGGGCGAGTTCGATGCCGCCCACCAGCCCGATGTTGCGCACATCGATCACATGCGGCAGCCCCCGCAGCGTGTGCACGGCATCGGCGAAGTACGCCTCCAGCTCACGCGCCCGTGTGAGCAGGCCCTCCTGTGCGTAGGTGTCCAGTGTCCCCAGTGCGGCGGCGCAGGCCAGAGGGTGGGCCGAGTAGGTGTAGCCGTGGAAGAACTCGATCAGGTGTTCGGGCCCCTGCATGAAGGCGTCGTGGATCTCCTGCTTGACGAAGACCGCGCCCATCGGCACGCAGCCGTTGGTGATGCCCTTGGCCACCGTCATCAGGTCGGGCGTCACGCCGAAGGTCTGCGCTGCAAAAGGCTGACCGGTGCGACCGAAGCCGGTGATGACCTCGTCGAAGATCAGCAAGATGCCGTGTTTGTCGCAGATCTCGCGCAGGCGCTGCAGGTAGCCCTGCGGCGGGATCAGCACCCCGGTGGAGCCGGCCACCGGCTCGACGATCACGGCGGCGATCGTCGAGGCGTCATGCAGGGCCACCAAGCGCTCGAGATCGTCGGCAAACTCGGCGCCAAAGGCCGGCTGGCCGCGCGAGAAGGCATTGCGCGCCGGGTCATGCGTGTGGCGGATGTGATCCACCCCCGCCAGCAGGGTGCCAAACATCTTGCGGTTGGCCACCATGCCACCCACCGAGATGCCGCCGAAGTTCACGCCGTGGTAACCCCGCTCGCGACCGATCAGCCGCGTGCGCTGGCCTTCGCCGCGCACTCGGTGGTAGGCCAACGCCATCTTCAGCGCCGTCTCCACCGACTCCGAGCCCGAGTTCGTGTAGAAAACCTTGTTCAGGCCGGGGGGCGTGAGCTTCACCAGCCGTTCGGCCAGCTCGAAGGCTTTGGGATGGCCCATCTGGAAGGGGGGCGCGTAGTCGAGTTCACCGGCCTGCTGCTGGATCGCCTGCACGATCTTGGGCCGCGCGTGGCCAGCGTTGACGCACCACAGCCCGGCCACGCCATCGAGCACCTGGCGACCCTCCGGGGTCCAGAAATGCATGCCTTCGGCACGGGCCAGCAGCCGGGGTGCCTTCTTGAACTGACGGTTGGCCGTGAACGGCATCCAGTAGGCGTCGAGCTCAGGGCGCATGATGTTCTCCTCGGTGGCCAGGGCAGGGACCCTAGTCTAGTGAGCCGGCCGCGCAATGTGCATGCGAGTCGACAGCACTGCGAGCCTGCTGGCGCAATATCATGCGGCCAGGACAGACATCATTCGCAGACGATGCAACGACCCGACGCCGCCGTGCAACTCGATGCCATCGACCGGCAGATCCTGAGGATCCTGCAGGACGATGGCCGCATCTCCAATCAGGATCTGGCCGAACGTGTGCACCTGTCGCCCTCGGCCTGCCTGCGGCGCGTGCGGCGCCTGGAGGAGGAGGGGGTGATCGCCCGGTACGTGGCCTTGCTCCATCCGCGGGCGGTGGGGCAGCCGGGGACGTCCTTCACCATCGTCAATCTGGAGAGCATCACGCCGCAGACCCGGCAGGCCTTTGAGGATGCCGTGCGGGCCGAGGCGGCCATTCTGGACTGCTACTACGTGGCCGGCAGCCATGACTATCTGGTCCGTTTCACCTACCGCGATGCGGCGGATCTGGAGTCCTTCCATGAAACGGTGTTGTCACGACTGCCCGGAGTCGTGCGATTGAATTCCATGCTGGTGCTGCGCACTGTCAAGCACACCACAGCCTTGGAGATCTGAGCTTGAACAACCCCATGAGCACCCTGTATCAGCCCAGCGGGCTGGACCATGTCTTCGTTTACGGCACCCTGCGTCGGGGTGGGGCCAATGACATCACCCGCCTGGACCCGCCCGGCCGCTTCGTTGGCGCGGCAACGGTGCGCGGTTGGCTGTACAGCCTGGGCAGCTATCCCGGGCTCCTCCTGGACGCGCAGGGACCGGCGGTGGTGGGGGAGGTGTATGCCCTCGACCCCGTGCTCGAGCGTGTGCTCGACGGCATCGAGGAGCTCTACCCCCAGCAGCGCGACGAATACGTCAAGCGTCGTGTGGCGGTGGAGGTGGCGGGGCGGATGCTGGATTGCCTGATCTATGAAATCCATCCGCGCTATGTCCAGGGACGCCGCGTGCTGAGCCCGCCCGACTGGCTGCGCCATGCGCCCGTTGCACCGACACCGGCGGGCGATGCAGGCGCGACCGGTGGTCGCCCCTGAGCTTCCACATGACGGAAATCTGTTTTTGTGATGTGAAATAAAGCTCTGCTGCACCGCGCCAGAATTTTTCATTGTGGTAGTTACTATTTCGTATTGAGAAATCAAACCATCAAGTCATTGATTTAACTCACAAAATTTTTCAGTCTTATATAAGACATAAGTCTTGGCGAGACTTCGACGGCTCCCTATGCTTGAGTCCATTGCAACCCCTTGTCTCTTTGTCAGAACGGAGCCTCTCATGAGCAACTTGACCCGCGAACAACAAGCCGCCGCCCTCGAGAAGGACTGGGCCGAGAACCCCCGTTGGAAGGGGATCAAACGCGGCTACAGCGCCGCCGACGTGGTGCGTCTGCGCGGCTCGATCCAGATCGAGCACACGCTGGCCAAGCGTGGCGCCGAGAAGCTGTGGAACCTGGTCAACACCGAGCCCTTCGTCAACGCCCTGGGGGCGCTGACGGGCAACCAGGCGATGCAGCAGGTCAAGGCCGGCCTGAAGGCCATCTACCTGTCGGGCTGGCAGGTCGCCGGTGACGCCAACCTGGCCGGCGAGATGTACCCCGACCAGTCGCTGTACCCGGCCAACTCCGTGCCGGCCGTGGTGCGCCGCATCAACAACACCTTCCAGCGCGCCGACCAGATCCAGTGGTCTGAGGGCAAGAACGATATCGACTTCTTTGCGCCTATCGTGGCCGATGCCGAAGCCGGCTTCGGTGGCGTGCTCAACGCCTTCGAGCTGATGAAGGCCATGATCGAGGCGGGCGCGGCCGGCGTGCACTTCGAGGACCAGCTCGCCTCGGTGAAGAAGTGCGGCCACATGGGCGGCAAGGTGCTGGTGCCCACCCGCGAGGCCGTGGCCAAGCTCGTCGCTGCCCGTCTGGCGGCTGACGTGATGGGCACGCCCACGGTGCTGATCGCCCGCACCGACGCCGAGGCGGCCGACCTCATCACCAGCGACATCGACGACAACGACAAGCCCTTCTGCACCGGCGAGCGCACGGTCGAAGGCTTCTTCCGCACCAAACCCGGCCTGGATCAGGCGGTGGCGCGTGGTCTGGCCTACGCGCCCTATGCGGACATGATCTGGTGTGAAACCGGCAAGCCCGACCTCGTGTACGCCAAGAAGTTCGCCGAGGCCATCCACAAGCAGTTCCCCGGCAAGCTGCTGGCGTACAACTGCTCGCCTTCGTTCAACTGGAAGAAGAACCTGGACGACGCCACCATCGCCAAGTTCCAGCGCGAGCTGGGCGCCATGGGCTACAAGTTCCAGTTCATCACGCTGGCCGGCTTCCACAGCTTGAACTACTCGATGTTCGAGCTGGCCTACGGCTATGCCCGCAACCAGATGAGCGCCTTCGTCGAGCTGCAGGAGAAGGAATTCGCCGCCGCCGAGAAGGGTTTCACTGCCGTGAAGCACCAGCGCGAGGTGGGCACCGGCTACTTCGACGCCGTGACCACGACTATCGAGCGCGAGGCGTCCACCGCCGCGCTCAAGGGCTCGACCGAGGACGAGCAGTTCTTCGACCACAAGCACGGGTGAACCCCCATGCCGATCGCCGGTCTGCAAGGCCGGCGGCTGGAAAAGCTCCCGCATCCTGGTGGATGCTCTTGGCCCGCAGGCTTCACGGCCCGCGGGCGTTTTTTTGGGGTCTTGCAGTACAATGAGGCCATCTTTTACCAGCAAGAGCGAGAAAGGCACGACGGGTTATGACACCGCGAACTTCGACCCCTTTTACCCTTGAGGTCTAGTCGGTCGGCCGCGGCTTTCGTTTGTCTTTGTTCTTCCTGGATGAAAAGCGCGGCGACCCCCGCGCTTTTTCGTTTCCGGAGATCCCATGGTTAGCGTTCAACTCCCTGACGGTTCGCGCCGCGAGTTCCCTGCACCGGTCTCGGTGGCCGAAGTGGCCGCATCGATCGGCCCCGGCCTGGCCAAGGCCGCGATTGGGGCCATTGCCAACGGCGAGCTTTACGACCTGCACAAGCCCCT